>NZ_LR215043.1:600000-849456 GCF_900660705.1 Mycoplasmopsis columbinasalis | reverse complement strand
ACTACCTTTAAAAATGTCAGCTCAAAACTCTGTAATTTCCAAGTTGATGTTGTTGGCAGCAAAGTCGTAAGGAGCATTAGCTTTGCTTCAAACAAAGGTCGGAAAAACAGACCATTGTGCTAGATTATTGTTTTGATTTGGGTTTGCCAAAAGGTTTTGCTTATTCGGAACTTCTACACTAAGCGAGGCAGCAAGTTTATTTAAGGCCACTGTGGTAGCGCTTTGGAAACCAGTGAGCGTAAAAGTTTTAGTAAGTTCTGTGGTACCGGCAAAATCGTTAGCAAGTGCTACTTCGAGTGTAAGTGTACCAGTTTGGTCGTGTGGAGTTAAATTTTTAATTTTAGCTCTGCGATCTTTGAGGGCACTAAAGTCACTATAAGCAGCTTCGTTTGCTGTTCATAGTATTAATTGCTCAGGTTGAACTTGACTTGGTTTAGTATTACTTGGATTTCTATTAAAAGTAACTCTAGTAATTGCTGCTAATTCTTCGGCGGCAACTTGACTAAAAGTTCTAAAGTAATTATTGAATGTTATTTCTTTAGTAGCACTTAAGGTTGGGTCTTGCTTGTTAGTAAAAGTAACACTAACTACAAAGGTGCCACTGTCAGGGTCGGTGCTACTAATTTGATAAGCAACATCAAAAAAGTTTTCTCAGTCGGCAATTGTGCTAAGTGCTCCTACTTTTTGCAAAATTAAGTCATTACTTTCAAGTTGGTAGGCCACAGCTTTCGTGCGGTCAACACGGTCACTGAAACTAAAGTTTTCATTAGTCACAGCGGCAATTAATTGAGTTAACATTCGTTTAGTAGTAGTTGTTAAGTTTGTTAACGCAAAACGTTTTTGTTGCGCAAAGTTATTGATTGTGGCGGTAATAATAATTGTAAGTGTGCCAGCATTATCATCAACATTTTCAAAGGTATAACTAAGTTTAATGTCAACAGCTGGAGCACCCTCAGGTGTTGGGTTGGTGCTTGTATCCAAAGTCAAAATTGTATCATGTTCTTGGTCTCATGTTTGCAAGGCTGAAACTGTTTCTGAAGGTAATGCTTCTGAATCGTTAATTTTTATGCCTTTAATTTCATTTAAGGCTCGTTCAAGTAGGTGATTGTAATAAAGATCTGCAGGCGCAAAGCCAGCTACACTTACACCTGTTCGAGTTTGTGTTGCAGTGTAGGTTTGTTCTGCTTGTGAATTCGAGTAACTAAGAACAACGTCAAAGAAAACCAAGCCATTAGCGTCATCAGCGCGAAAGTTAGTTAAATTGAGCTTTAAGTGTGTGTCAGGATTCACAAAAGGTTGTTCATCAACACCAAATGGTTGAAATCTTTGCTGAAGTTCTGGACTTGCAACAATTTGGGAAGGTAAAAAGTTTTGTGCAGACTTTTGTTCAGGAGCATTTCATTTAAAGGCTGCTAGTTGTCTCATCGCTGAATTCACTGCATAAGTTTGCTTAGTTTCTAACTGTGAAATTTTAAAAGTTTTTTGTGTAGTTGCACTAAAGTCGCCGGCAATAAATTTAACTTTAAAAGTGACAGTGTCGACAAATTCATTGGCAACTAAATCAACAACTTCATAATTTAAAACTGAGTCAAAAGTAAGTTTTTGTCCATCACCGTTCAAAAATGTTAACTTGCTAGCAATAAAGTCGGCTAAATTCGATTGTGTGAAAAATTCATACTGCTTAGTACCTTCGTAATTGATTTCAACTGCTTGTTTAGCAGCATTATTCACAAGTTGTTCAAGTTGGTGATTTGTTTGTGTTTGTAAACCGGTTAAGAATAAAGTCTTTGGACTTTGAATGTTAGGGAAATTTGTATTGCGAAGGAAAAAGTTAACTGCAATTTGACCTTGCTGGTCTTTTGGTTCGATGTTAGCTGGTTCAACTACTAATTTAAAATCATTATTATTGTTGTACTGTGTTGCTGATAATTCATTATTATCGATAACAAAAATTAGGTTTTGCACAATTTCTTGTTGATTAAAACTTGATGGTAAGTTGTTTGGAAATTTTGCGGCTAATTCGTCAACCACTTTAGCTGCAGTAATTTTATTTAATTCTGTAGCTAAAATTTCATAGTCTGCAGTCTCTTTGGTTTTAAAACCTTCAACAATAAAATCTCTTGAAGCTGTCGCTTGGCCTTTAGTAAGAGTCACAGTAACTTTTACACTGCCATCCGTAGAAGTTGGTTCCGCCACAATTGTCTTGGTGATTAAATTAAGAGCAACTTCATTGTTATTTTGGTCAATAAGTAAAAAGTTGTCATTTGGATTGTTATTGATTGCCTCAGCAACTCTGATTTTACTTTTGTCGGTGCGATAATCTACTTTCGCAATATCTTGTTTAAATGTTGAATCAACTAATTCTTTGTCTGCATCAGCTTGTGTTTTAAAACCAGACAATTTAAATTTGCGTGTTTCTGTTTGGTAAATTTCGTTCATATTAGCGACTTTTAGTTGCAAGTTAACTACCAATAAGCCATTAACATCGCTACTTTCGTTTCGATCAATTGCAAAAACCGGAGTAATAGTTGAAGTTTGATCTTGATACAATTCACTAAAACTAACAAACTGACCCGCATCTGTAAACTGGCCAAAACTAAAATCAGCATCACTTACTGCTGAAGGTAAAATTTCTTTTTCGTTTTTAGTATAAACAACTTGATTTTTAGGATTTTTGATTAGAGTATCTGCAAATTCATTTAAGTTTTGACTTGCTTTTTGTTCAACTTTAAAGCCAGTAAAAAGTTCTTGTCATTCAAATGTTTGTTTAATAGTTTGGTCGTTTTTACTTCTAATCGTTAAAATTAGACGCGCAGATCCAAGCTCTACAAAATATTCGTCAGGTTTAAAAGCAAAAATCACTTCATATTCAGGATAAGCTACTTCAAAATTAACACTTGTACCGTTTGATGTGTTTTCGTACAATTTAAAATTACTAAGTTTTGCTTCGTTTAAGCTAATTTCATTTAATTTTTGGTTTGGAATTTCACTTTGGTACTTAATAGTAAATGAATTGGTTTCAAAATTTGTCTTAATAATCGTTTGCAATTCATTACTAATTTGTGTTTGTTGATTAGTTTTGATTTGATTTTCGTTTTGTTTTTTAACTAGAGTGTAAGTTGTACCGCTAATTCCTCCTGAGAGCGCAAGAATGCTGCCAATAACTCCAAGAGAAACAATTTTCTTTCTGGACATAAGTACTCCTTTAGTCAATTTTATTTAGTTACTTGTATTACTAATATTTATATATACAAAATATACTGTTTTATTACACATACGTTAATGAAATAGTTAAATTAAAAAATCTTTAAATATATTTTATGGTTTTATTTTTATTTTTCATTCCGGAAATTTTTAGATGTTCTTTTCGCAAAGTTTAAAACCTATATTCTCTCCGATAGGTATCAGTATCATTGGGTGTTCTTCAGAGTTTGATCTTATATGTACGTATTAAAGAAACTTTAACAATACTTTCTTCGTAACCTCAATTAATTCCGCGATCATTATCAGGATCGGGTAAATTAGTGTATTTGTAAACCAGTGTTTGTAATTTTTCAAGGATTTATTATTTCTTCAAAAATTTCTTGGCCAATTTCATCAAGTTTTTTAATTGTTAGAGTTCATCTGTTTCTATAGTTTAAAATGCATCTGCAAAAATTATATTTTGTTTTATTCGGGTGAACAATTATGCGTGAAGGAAACTTATGAATTCAAAATTTTTTGTGCGGTTGCATTTGAAAGATCAAAATCATCAATGGTAAAAGTAAATGTTTTAACTATTGAACCGTCGCGCAATTACACAATTACATCGAGTGAACCGGTTTCATAATTTTTTTGTTCGATTTTATTTAACAAAATTTTGAGTTTAATTTTATTTTATTAATTGTTAGCAAATAGTCTTTTTCCTTACGATTGAAAATTTTCAGAACTATTGTTTATTCAGGCAAAATTTTAAAAAAAACACACACAAATTTTGTGTGTGCTGACAAACTTATTGGTTTGTTTGCGTTAATCTTTATTTGGTTTCTGAATTTTAGTATCAAACTCAACGTTACGATATGCATAAACTGGGCTCATATAACTACGTCATCCAAATTTACCTTCGTAACTATCAAAATTAGATGGATCAGGTGAAAGTTGTAATTCCACATCTGGTCCTGAGAAATCTTTTCAATCCAGTGTGTCTTGTGCAACAAAGTATCCAATATGGTAAATTTCATTATATAAAAAGGTAGCTGTGTAATAAATTTGCAGAATTGGTTTGCGTTCACCATTTGGTAAAGTAAGATGCGTAGCAACCAGTTTTTGAAATCTGATTCATGCTGTGTCAACATTGATGCCTTCGCCTGACACTGGATCGCTAAGGTATTTTCCTTCGCCGAAATATTCGTCTCTCCCAAAGAATTTATTAAGCGCAAAAGGAACAGGTGAAGCAGGTTGACCAGTTTCAAGGTCAAGTTCGTTCGTATACTTGCCAGTTCCTCACAAAGTCACTCTCTCAGAATCACCTTGCCAATCAGTTACGTCAAAAACACCAGGCAATAAGTGTCAGTGGTAGCTATCGTTGTCATTTATAGCGGCATTTTTAGGAAGAAACTTAATTCTTAGTGAGTAAAGCGCATTCTCATTGCGACCTTCATTTAGATTTTGGTTACGCAATTTCTCAATAAATTCCACAGGACTAAGTTCTGTTGGTTCGTTTTTATCTTTTGTCCGAATGATTTTAGTAGGTAACTCCGTGTTAGTGTCAGTTAAGGTGTTAAATATATTGTTTTCGTTGGTGTCGGAATGAAAACCCACTAACGCAGTCGACCAGTTGGCAAGATATACATTTTTAATAGTTACGCCCGAATCTACACTTAATCAGCCTGGCGTTTTGAACTGGAATGCAAAATGAAAAATTTTAACTCGATCATATGGTGGTGAGTAAGATAAACCTCCGTTAAGTGCCATTTCATAATCAGCGCGTGAAGCAAATAATAGGATCTCAGGATAAAGACTTGTATTTTTTGCAAAAATGAAATAACCAGCATCTCATGGATTAACGTTGTTTTGGTCTGGATTTCGGAAGGTTAAGACTCAATTATTACGATTTTGTTCCGCTAAAGATTCCTCAATGGTAATTTGACTTTGATTTTCACCCATATAGTTAAGATCGTCAATTAATTCTAATTTCTCCATACTTTCTTGGTCGTTTAATTTAAAACCACTTAATTCACAAACAACTTTAGTTGTAACATTGTTTATAGTTAAATTGATGTTTGCTACTAATTTGCCTTCCACAGATTCAGCACGATTCCAACTATCAAAAGTAATTGTCGCCCCAGTTTGAGCAATATTGTTGTTATTGAGTAATTTGATAAGTTGGTCCTGACCATTTTTAAAGTAGAATAAATTCTCTGGTTGATAGCTTGAGTTATGGCTATTTTCATTTAGTAAGTCTATAAATTCACTCGGAGTGAAGTAATAAAAATCTAAATGCGCTTGGTCTTGGAAAAGCGCTTTTGTGTCTAGACTAGCTTTGCGAATTTGTTCTGTTCATAAAGCAGTTAATTCGGAAGGAAGCGCCAAGCGCGGTTCGCCAAGTTCAAATTGAACTTCATTTGTATCTGTCATTTCAATTGCTTGAATTTCGAAAGAAGCTTCTAAACGAGTCAGTGATGGATCTGTTCTTAAAGAATTCAATTCAATAGAAATACCTTTTTGTCTAAAGTAATCATTATTAAGTAATTTTATTAAGTTGTTATTTGCATCCTGCACATAAATGAAATTTTCGATTTGATAAAGTGCATCCGCGCTATTATTGTGTAAAAGGTTAAGGAATTTTTCTGGCGTAAAGTACTTAAGACCGCCAGCGGCTTTTACAAGAGGTAGTTCAGCGGCGGTTTCCCAAGAAAATTTAACCTTGCGGTTGTTAAAAAGTCTTTGAAGTTCTTCGAATTCAGCTCGTACTTGTTCTGCGTTAGCAAAACCATCAAAAGTGAAGTTAAGTTCACGCATATAGGTGCCAACTCGTAACACAACGACAGCTGTAAGTTGTGTTTGTGCCACGGGATCAGCATCACTTGTCGGCGTGATTCAATTGCGGAAAGTAAAGTGAATTCCATGTTCAGCGAGTTTTTGGTTTCCTAATAATTGAGCTAGATTATAAGTAGGTGTAGTCAAACGAATGATATCAACACTTCTATAACCGGCGTGATTAGCATATTCGTTGAAAATTCGAACAAATTTTCGTGGTGTATAAGATGCTAAAGTACCTTGTTTATTTAATTCAGGCGCACTAGTTGTGTTTAATTGTGCGTGGTAAGACAAACTTAATCAGTAATCAAAAACACTTTGGTCGGTCCCAAAAATATCATCTAAGTAAATGTCTTTGGTTTCTGATTCTAAGTTATAAACTGTATCAACTAATTTGATTGTAAAAATAATTTTGTCATTGGCAGTGTCATAAGTTGTGTTTGTAAGTACGATAGCAAGATCTTGAGGCAGTTGGTAATGATCAAAATTATTTTGGTAGAACAATTGCACATCTTGGAAAAAGTCCACTTGGTGATTAAATAACCCTTGCGCTGGTGTGGTACCTTTGTATGTAGCGAATCTACCAATTTTATTGAGGTTAGCTGCTAATTCAAGGCGTTTGAATTCAAGCAGTGTTAAAGGTACATCAGGTTGATTTTGTGGGTTGGTTTCAGAAGTATTCACGGCGTTAAAGCCAGTAAGTTCAAAATATTTAGTGCGTACGAAGTCGTCTTTGCGAATAGCTATCGCAAAGAATAAGGTTCCGGTTTGATTGTCGCTAGTTAAGTTTTCATAAGCGACTGTAAAACCATCTTGCGCTAAAGCTTTAAGATCAACTGGTTGGTTGTTTTGGTTAACAAAAGTTAACAACTCATTAGCAAAGAAATTTTCTCTTAGTGTTGCTTCCACTGTACTTGGTCAAAGTGTTTGCTTGTGTGTGATAGTAGCCGTTAGGTTAGTCAAAATTGTTTCGGCACGGTGTTGTGCTTGCGTTTTAAAACCATTGATTTGAGTTGTGAAGGTAAAGTTAATGTTGGTGTTGACTACAACCAAGTTTTGTTTGTAAGTAACACTACTAGTGTCATCGTGTGGAATTAATTCAGCTGGACCTGCAAGAGCAAAGTGAGCACTTGGTACATATTGTGTATCACCATTTAATAATGTGAAAGTGTTATTTTGTTGGTTTCGCACCGCTTGACTTGGCAAAAAGTCACTTGCAGTGCCACTAAAATGTGCTCGTAAGTTAGCTTTTTCACGAGCAATTACATCTGCTAAGCGTGCAAATCCTGCTATTTTAAAGGTGCGTTGGTCAGATCAAATATTTTGACGACCTAGTTGAACAACTAAAGTTAAAATTCCATTTTCAATATCAAGTGTTGGGGTTGCTTGCACTTGTAACGAATTTGCTTCACTAGTCAAGTTCAAGACTTGACCGTTAGTTGTTCACGCTAAGTTAAGTTCACGATCTCAACTTTCTTTGTTAAAAGGCATTGTTGGGTTGAGTAAGGTGTTACTTTTGTTCGCAGCATCAATATTAAGTTGCGCAAGTAATTGGTTGAGTTCTAGTTTTTGTGCACTATAAAAACCACCTAAACTTAAGGTTTTTGTTAATTTATTACCATTGTCACCAGTTGGAGTTGCGCCTTGATAAGTTAATGGCACGGAAATTGTAGCTGTTACTTCATTGCGTGCTTCATTTGCTTCAAGCGTTTCAATTGTTGGCACTAAACCAAAAGCTGCCAAAACACTTGCTTGATATTTATTAGTATTGGTTCAAAGTTCAAATCAACTTTTGTGCGCGGCCGCCTGTGTAGCAGTGAACTCATTAGGCACACGATTTTCGCTTAATTTCAGTGCAGTAATTGAATCGAAAACTTCGTGGGCAAAGGCTGCAAAAGTTTTAAAGCCAGTGAATGTTAACGCTTTGGTTTGGCGTAGGTTTGGTTGATTGATTGGTCAAAAACTCACTGTCACAACCACAGCGCCAGCATTAGCATCACGCTGTGTGATTGTGTAACTAACGTCGAAGTCATCTTTGTATTCACCAAGAATATTGGTGAAAATGTCATCTTTAAAGATTAAATCAGTATCAGCTAACACTAATGGTGAAGTTACTTCTTTGTCAATAGTAGCACTAAAGGCAACGCTCTCAGTGGTTGTTGCGGCAACAAGTTTGTTCAAAAGATTTTGGTTGAAAGTTGTAAAACCTGTAAGTGTGAAAAGCTTTTGGGCGCTGAAGCTATTTTTAGTCGCATGCACATAAATTTGCAATTGGCCAGTAGTCTCATCGAAGTTGCGCACACTAAAACTTAATGTCACATCATTTGGTGATTGGTAAGTAGTAGTTTGTTGTTCGTCACGATAAAGTTTAATAACTGTTCTTGCTTGAGTTGGATCGGCAACAATTGCGGCGGCTTGCGAGGCTAACATTGCATAATTAGTAAAAGCAACAGTTTTAATTTGTGCTAATTCATTTTGTAAGAAGTTAGTGTAGAAACTATTGCTGGTAGCAAAACCATAAACTTCAAAGTTTTTAGTAATGCTCTTTGCGACACTGTCGCCTTCGCGATAATTAAAGCGCGTTTCAAAAGTAACAGCACCTTTCTTATCGTCAAAAAGGAAATTAATCGTGGTGATTGTAAGGTGTTGATTTTGGTTCTCGAAAACTTGACCATTTGGTTGGTAGGCAACAAAACCTTTGCGTAATTCAAAGTCGCTAACCACTTCTGATGGTAAGTGGGCGCTGGCTGGACTTTGGTCTGGCGTGTTTCATTGATAATAACCTAATGAGTTAGCCGCTTGTGTAAGTACATAATCTTGGCGAGTCTCTAAATTATTGATTGTTAATTCTTTTGTTTCCAGTGCAAAATCATCATAACTAACACGTAATTTAAAAGTAACACTCTCATGGAAAGGACTAGGATTAAAAGCGACTACTTCATAGTTTAAAGCAGAATCGTAACTTAACAATTGATTATTACTATCAAATGCTTTGAGGTTGTTGAGTATTAAAGTAGTTAAAGTTGCTTGGTCAAGCGCAAGAAAGTGCTGATAATCTTTAGAAAGTGGAAATTCAATGTGGTCAAGAGCATGCACTCAAGTTGTGATTGCTTGTTCTTTTTCTAGCTTATTTGCGGTTTTGAACCCACTTAAAGTAAAAGTTTTGACTTCACTTTTGAGTTGACCGTTGTCAAAATTCGTGTTAGTAAGATAAAAATCAACTAAAAGTTGGCCATTTTGATCAACAGGACGCATTGCTGTTTTTTCAACATTAAGTTTAAAATCATTATTGTTGTTGTACTGAAGAATTGTTTTTTCACTCTCGTCAACACTAAAAATTAAGTCTCCCAAAATGAGATCTAAGTCAAATTGCGAAGGCAATTTTTGTGCGAATTGTGTTTGTAAATCTGCAGAAACGCGTACTCTAGTGAACTTATCAAGTTCAGCCGCTAAGCTTTCTTCTTGCACGTTCCGTACAGTTTTAAACCCTTCAACAAGGTAAGTTTTAGTTCTAGTCACATTATTTTTGCTTAAAGTCAAATTAATCTTTATGCTACCAGCAGTAGCTGATGTTTCAAGCACTTCTTTGGTTGCAAGTACATCAGCAGGTAAAACTACTGGTTGGTTTTGGCTATCATATAAACCAAAATTATCCAATTCTGTTTGTGCTTGAGCTACTAAGACCTGATTTTTAGTTTCTGAAATGTAGTCCAAAGTTTGAATTGTTGTTAAAAGTTGTTCAAGTTGTGCGCCGTCTGCATCAGTTTGTGTTTGAAAACCTGAAAGTTTAATTCATTTGACTTTAGTTTCATAACCAGTAGCTGGAATTTTTAGTTGCAGAGTAACTGCAAGTTCACCTGTGCGATCGTTACTTTTTGCTTGATCAATACCTAAAACTGGGATGATGCCACCTGTTTGATCACCGTAAGTTGTACGAAAGTCTTCGAATGTATTTGTTGCCGTAGTAAAACCAAACACAAGTTTTGTAGCAGAGGCTTGTGAAGGTAAAATCTTAGCAACATCGCCATCATAGACTACTGTAGCAGCAGGGTTAGTTAACAGATTATCCGCAAATGTTGGTAAGTCTGTTGAACTGGTTTGTTCAACTTTGAAACCGCTAAAAAGTTCTGGTCATTCAAAAGTTTTTGACACGTTGTGATTTAGTTTGTTGGTGATGGTAATAATTAACTTTGCCTTACCTAGAGCAACATAAAACTCGCTTTCTTTAAAAGCAAAAGTAACATCATAATCAGGATAAACTTGTGTAAAAACAGTCGCAACTCCGCGATCATTCGTAATCAATAATTGGAAATTATTGAGATCAGCTTCAGCAAGACTGATGTCAGCCAATTTTTGTGTTGAATTTGTTGGAGTATAAATTACATTTAAAACATCCATTTGGGTGTTAGTTTGTAATTCATTTTGTAGCTGTTGTTCAACATTATGTTGTTGCGCAAGTTGAGTTCGATTTTGCACAAGTTTGTATGTACCAGCACTAATTCCGCCTGAAAGTGCTAAAATTCCGCCAATAACTCCAAGTGTGATAATTCTTTTTCTTCCCATAATTACTTCTCTTAAGCATTTATTCAAGAGCCATTTATAGATTAGTTTTTGTCAAGAAAACTATCTTTTTTTGTAAATAGAAGGTTAATTAATACGAATCATTTCTTTTATTTTATTATAAATAAATAGTAATTTAGCAAATTTTAGAAATAATGCTTACAGCTTAATTAATAAACGCAAAATTTTTAATTTCAAATTAAAAAACACAAATTGTTTAGGAGTGTTCTTGAAACTCAAACTAAAGCTTAAAAGTATGTTGTCTTTTATGTTACTTTTTGTTTTTTTGTTTTTACAAACAAACTAAATACGTTTGCTTTGTTTAGACTTGTTTGTTACAAGAGTCGCTCTGTTATAGTTAAAAAACATTTTTGTAGGTGTGCTTTTCTCGGCAATCTTTATTTACTGCTCAATCACAAAGCAAAACAATAACTTTTATGTGTTTAGTTGTAATTTTTTTAGATAAAAACCACGGATTTATCCGTGGTTGTTTACAAATGAGTAAGTTGTTGTTGTTTTACAACTTGTAATCTAGAAACACACGCTAATAATTTTCATATGTTTTTGGGTTGGTTTTGCTTAATGTCGATATCATCTACGCTCTATCGGTTTTGTGTCAACATTAAAAGGTTGATCTTCAAGAACATCCGCTAAATATTGACGCAATCCATATTCGCCATCAATTTCATCAAGCGCAACTGGATCAGGTGAAAGTTTTAATTCTACATCTTCACCGTCAAAATCTGCTCAGTCCCGATCATCCTGCGCGATGAAATAAGCTGTGTGGTAACTATTATTGAATGAAAAAGTGACTGAAAAATAAATTTTAAGCACAGGAACTCGTCGTGGCAAGTTAGCATAATCAAGGTGTGAGGCAACAAGTTTTTGAAATCTGATGTAAGCGTTTTTGATTTCAATTTGATTATCCGGGTTGTTTCGATCTTGAAGTGTAACATTAGAGTTAGAGAAGAAATTATGTAAAGCGCTTGTAACATTGGCGTTATTACTGAGTGGAGTTACGATTCAATCACCAATATTGGCACTACGCACGCTGCCACTGCTAAGAAAAGTTATTTTTGGTTTGTAAACAATTGGAGCATCTGGATCAGCATCGTGTTGGTGCCTTATTTTTTTCAATGAATTCAACTGGACTGATTTGGTCAGGTTCGTTATCATAAAGCGAACGAACAATTCCTTCAAGAGGTAACTCTGTACTTGGGTCTCAAGTTTTAAAAATATTTTTTGTACTTGTTTCGTTGGGAGCAAAAGCAACTACGGCTCTAACTCAATTACTTTGAAATGATTCTTTAATAATTTTACCTTCTGGACTATCTAGTCAAGCGGGAATTCTAAAGTTAGAAAAAGGAAAGTCTTTACTTGGACTATTAGCTGCCGAATTGACCGCGATATGCATAATACTGTCACTACCTACAACTTCTGGTCGGATAAAATATCCGTGTGCTCATGGGTTTGTGATTGTTTCAGTTTGGTCGGAATCGGTTTGGAGTGTTAATTGTCACAATTCCCGATTATTTTCGGCTGTTGCTTCGTGAATTGTTAAGTTTTCGGATTCGTAACCAGTATATCTTAGACCGATGATTTGTGTAAGTTTATTGTTTTCTTCCTCACTATTCAAAGCAAAACCATCAAGTTCTCAAGAGAATTTTGTGCCAAAGTCTCGGGTACCTGGGGGAGCATCTACGTACCTGAATTCAAATTCACCAACGAGCTTGCCGCCAATTGATGCTTGTGTGTTTCAGCCTTTAAAGGTAATGTTAATACCAGTGACTTTTCTACTTTCATTATCAAGTAATTTGTAAGTTTCGTCAGAATCACTTGGACTGAAGTAGAACAAATTCTCTACACTAAATGCTGGTTCATCGCGATGCGAGTTTAACAAATCGATAAACTCTTGTGGTGTGTAATTAGCTAATGATCCGCGCTCCAAAATTGGTGTAAGTGCTTCTAAATTAAGTTTAGCGTTTCGAATATTGGCGCTTCATAAGCTAAGCAATTGCATAATCTGTGAAAATGACCTAAATTCTTTTTTCACAATTTGTTCAGCGTCGCCCACGCTAAGTTTGAAAATAGCAACCGCAGTTTTAGAACTAAAGTAGGGAAGCGAAGTGTCTTCTTCTTCTCAACCTTCTAAAGTGATTTTTATACCAGATGCTGTAATCCCATCATTCTGAAGTAAATTTCTATGTCCAAATGATTTAGCAATACTGTCACCTGAAAGTGAAAATAAATATTCTAATTCTGAATTAACAGCAGCAGTATTTTGGTTTCACGCTTTGATAAAGTTACGCGGCATGAAATATTCAATACCGTGTTGTTCTTCAACTATTGATAAGTAAAAAGGAGTAAAAGAAACATTTTTAATTTCTTGTGTTCAAAATTCAAACAATTTGTTTGGTCTTGCGAATTGTGCAAAACTAACTTGCACAGTTTCAGTGAGATCGGCCACACTCAGAGTGAAATTTGCCACTACTGTTCCATTAGTTGAAAGTGTTTTGTCTCAACCAGCAAACGAAATTGTAACCCCAGATTGTTCGAACTGTTTATTCTTGGTAATTTCAATTAAATTGTCATTTGTATCACGAATAGAAAAAATTGGTGTACGTGCAGAAGCTGGATTGCCAGTCTCTTCTGTTTCCATCAAATTAATGAAAGCTTCCGGTAGATAATAACCAAACAAGTCAGTGTTGCGAAAAAGAGTGCTGCCAAGCTGTGCTGTTTGCGATTTTTGTGTTCAAGTGTCAACGAGTTCAATTGGCGTAGCAAACCCGCTAAAGTGAATTTGAATTTTTTTGGTCGTCTCGGAGAGACCAAGCACTAAATTAGCAATCACTTCATTGCCGCTGGTACTTCAGTTGTCAAAGGTAATATCAAAACCAACACGAGTAAATTCTTGGTTTTCAAAAAGTTTGACTACTTGGTTTTGTGAATTAGTCACATAAATTAAATTTTCCGGTTGGTAAGCTGGTTCATTTGCATGTGATGTTACGAGGCCAACAAAACCTTCAGGAGTCAAGTTAGCAAGACCGCCTTGCGCTGCGGGTATGGCACTAACATCAAGAGTTGCAGTTTGCAGTTTTGGTTTTCAGAGGTCAAAAATTTGCGGTATTTTGCCAAAACCAACAAAACAACCCTCAACAACTACGGAAACACCATCAACTTGTGCATTCAAATGAAGACATATATGTTCAGCATCAAATTCTTCACGTTCTCACCTTACAAAGGAAAAGGTAATTCCAGCTGCAGTAGTCATTTGATTATTATTTAGCAGCACTAACTGACCTTGCTCATCTGGGATAAATAATCAGTTTTCTGGTGCGTATTGACTTTGGTCGGCGAGTTCATCTCAGTATGCTAAAAATTCTATAGCTGTCATTTTATCAAGACCACCCCCGCGCTTGGACAAATGGTAAGTCGTTCACTTTGATTACGTTAGATTCGAGATCTTCTAGTTTAAGTTTTCAAAATGAAAGCAGCTATACTGGTGAATTAAGTCCAGATAATGTGATTAGAAAATCATGGACATACGTACCAACTTTTAACTCAATTACCGCTTGGAATTTACCTTCCGCATGATCTGGGGTGTTAGTGTCGGGAAGTTGCCAATTTTTGAAACTAAAGTGAATGCCACGAGCTTCGAGCGTTTGGTTTTCTAATAGTTGTGTTGTAGGATCTTGTGTGTTAGTCACACGCAGAATATCTTGTGGGCGATAACCTTCAGCGTTGTTGTATGCTGCTAGTTTAGATAATAAATTATGTGGCGTAAAAAACTTAATTTACCCAACTTATTGAGTTCAACTGCACTAGTAAGATCTAGTTTACCTTCCAGATTCAAATTCGAATAGTAATTAAAAATAGTTTCATCGGTACCAAATTGTTCATCTAAACGAATTCTTTTCGCAGCAGAACTTAAATTTGCTTGACGATCAACTAACTGGATCGTAAAGAAAATCACCGGTAAGTTATCAATTTGTTCGTAGGAAGTGTTGACTAATACTAATTCCAAACCTGCGGGCACTTGGTATTGGGTGTTAAATTGGTTATTGACCAAACCAACATCTGTAGAAAAGTTAATAAATTCCTTCCTGGTGGCAGTAGCAGGCATTTTGCCTTGGTAGCGCGCTTGTGTGCTAATTTTAGCTAGTTCAGCATCTAATTTTTGTTGCACTTGTGTTTGCGTTAACGGAGTCAAACCTGTTAAGGTCATCAATTTTTTGGCACTGTAGTTACCTTTGCTAAGCACTACGAAAAATTGCACTTGCCCTGTTAAATCGTTAGTGGTGACAACTTCAAAGCTGAGCTCGAAGTTTGTTTTAGGTTCAAATACAGTTGTTTTAGCTGCGTCTTGATAAAGTGTCAAAAAGTTGTGCACTTGGTTTGGATTGCTAATGAGTGCCGCCGCAGCTGTAGCGCTCATGTCGTAATTATTGACAGCGCTAGTTTCAATTTTGGCTAATTCACTTTGTAGTAAGCCTGCGTAATATGTATTGGTTTGTGCAAACCCACTAACTTGGAAGTGTTTGAGTTGACTAAATGTGGTTGCCTCTCCACCTTCGCCTGGACCTTGGTATTTAATTTCCACATCAAAGTCAACTTGCCCGGTGTCATCGTTAGCACTAAAGTTAGTTAGTGTGAGTGAAATTTCTTTGCTGATACCTTCGACCAACTGTCCGTTAGTTTGGTAAGGTGCAAATCAACTTTTGAAAGTAGAACTAGCAATTATTTGTGAAGGTAAATGTGTTTGTGGTTGTGAATTATCTTGTGGAACTCATTGGTAGTAAGCTAAAGTCTTTTGGGCTTGACTTATAATGTAGTCTTTGTATGGTTCCAAATTAGGAATAGTTAAAGGCTCGCTTTGCGCGCTAAAGTTTTGGTAACTAACTTTTAATTTAAATGTAGCTTGTGTGTCATAAGGATTAGCACTAAAATCAATTAATTCATAGTGTAAATCAGCATCGCGAGCAAGTAAATTGTTGTTAGCATCAAACATTTTGATGTTATTTAGTACTAATTCTTTTAATTCGTTTTTACTTAAAGCGTTAAAGTTCAAATAATTTTTTGGTAATGGGAATTCAATATGGTCAAGCGCTGCAGTTTGGGCTACAATCGCTTCTTTTTGTGCACGTAAAGCTGTTTTGAAACCAGTTAGTACAAAAGTTTTAGCTTCACTTTTGAGTTCACCTGAAGCTATGTTAGTAAGGTAAAAACTACCACGTAATTCACCAGTTGTATCATTTGGTTGGGAAGCAGTTAAATCTACGTGAAGAGCAAAATTATCGTTATAGTTATATTGCGTTACACTTTGTTCAGTGTTGTTGATAGTAAAAATCAAACTTGAATCTAAACCATTCAAATTAAATTTTGAAGGTACTTGGCTAGCAAATTGCGCTTGCAAAGAGTCGGGTACACGTACTTTTGAAGCATCAAATTTAGCAAGTTCAGCTGCTAAAGCTTCTTCTTCCACGGTTAAAACAGTGCGAAAACCATTAATAATGAATATTTTTTCTGCATTTACACCATTTTTACTCAATGTTACTTTAATTGCGACACTACCGTCAGGAACAGCAGTTTCTTCAGCAACGGTTTTAGTAACTGTGATGCTTTCTGGATAAACTCATGGTTCACTAGTTACAGCATACAACTCAAAATTATTAAGATCACTTTTAGCATTAGCTACCAAAGTTTTGCTCTTATTTTGTGTGTAGTCTAAGTGATCGATTGTGTTAATTAATTGTTCAAGTTCGTCTTGATCGGCACTTGCTTGTGTTTTAAAACCTTCAAAGGTAAATTCCTTTGGCACTGTTTCATAACCTGTAGTTTTAACTCTTAGTTTCACTGTGCCAACTAATGTACCTGTTTTATCGTTACTTTTAGCTTGATCAATGGCAAAAATTGGCATAATTTCACCACTCTGATCGCCATAAACGGTGGTAAATTCTTCAAAACCATTGTTTTTAGTTTTAAAACCAAAAAGAAATTTTTGCGACATTACTTGCGAAGGTAAAAAGTTAGCAGCGTCATCACTGTTATAAATTACAGTAGTTGCTGGGTCGGCAACTAAACTATTTGCAAATGCATCTAAATCAGTTGTAACTGGCGTCTCAACTTTAAAACCGCTAAACAATTCTGGTCATTCAAAAGTTTTGGCTACGGGTTGCAACTGTGATTTATTTGAACTTGGATTGATTTCGTTAGTAATAGTAATAATTAATCTAGCTTTTCCAAGTGAAACATAAAATTCGCTTTGTTTGAATGCAAAACTTACTTTAAAACCAGGATGAGCATTTGTAAATTCACTCTTTACACCATTTGAGTGAACGGTAAAAAGGCGAAAGTTATTCACATCCGCTTCGTTTAAAGTGATATCACTTAATTTTTGGCCAACCACTGTTGGGACATAACTAATACTTAAGTTTTCGAATTGAGTACTGCTTTGTAATTCATTTTCCAATTGTGCAGCAGCGCTGTTTTCAACTATTTTATTGTTTTGGTGTTGCACTATTTTATAGGTACCAACACTAATTGCGCCTGAAAGCGCAAGGATGGTTCCGATTGTTCCAAGAGTTACAAGTTTTTTTCTTCCCATAATAAACCTCTTTCAATAAGCACGAAAATCTATGAATTGAAAGCTTATTTTAATTTTAAATATTAATATTTTAGAATTATATGTTATATATGTAAAATGCATTGTTTGATTTTACATACATTATCTAACTAACAAAATTTTCAAGAAACTACAGATAATGCTTTGTTATAGCTATATTCGCTACTTTCGATTGACCAATTAATTTTGTTTTGCAAAATTTAACATTGATTTTTTGATCGTTTTAACAAAAGTGTTCTAAATAAATTTAAATTTATGTAAGTGCTTTAATTTTTATAAAAAAGCAACTTTTAAAAGTTGCTTAATTTTATTTTTTGTCGTCGTAAACAAAACCAAATGGATTCGCATTAAATTTAGGTTTTGGTTTTTTCACTACTGGAGTTTCAGTTGCTGGTTGTTGGTTAGGTGTTTCTAGTTCTACTTGTGGAGTTTCTTCTAAAGGCTCAATGTTTTGTTTAGCACTATCTTGTAGAATGATTCGTTCCACGGTTACTTCTGGTTTTGGTTCAGTTTGCGGCGCAAAACTAACCTCTGGATTAACCGTTTCACTTAGTTTAACTTCAGCATCTAACTCGTGTTGTGTTTTGATTAGTTCTTGACTTAGATCATTAATTACTAAGTCAGCAACTCCGGCATTTTCAACTTTTACAGTTTGTACTTCTTGTGATACTTCTTGCGCTGCTTGTGCATTTTGTGTCACAGTACGCATATCGTTAAACATTGCTAAAATTTGTTGCTCGTGTTCTTCAATGCTGCGGTTAGGGTCACGAATTAAAATGTTGGAAATTTGTTGGAACAAAGGATCACGTAAAATTTCTTCTGGAATCAAACTGACACGACCTGTAGCATCGTTAAAGAGATTATGAACTACATCATAAGCGATGTTATCAAGCATTTTGTAAAAGTACTTAGTACCTTCGTCGGTGTAAATTTGGTAAGGATTTTTTTGTGCGTACTGCACTAAGTTAATGTTAGATCTAAGTTTATCCATTAAATCGATGTGGTTTTGTCAGTAGTTATCCGCAATACTAAGGACTAACCCTTTTTCTTTATAAATCGCCGAGTCAAAACCTAATAATTTCACCGCGTTGGTGTGTCAAAGTTCAAAAACAGTAGCAAATTTAGCGGCCAAAAATTCATTAATGTCGTTATCGTGAACTTTTTTGAGTTCTTTTGGCGTAATTAAATAATCAGGGAATAATTTGAGAAACTTTTCGTTTACAAACGTAAGCAAAGCATTATAATTCACACTTCCGTTCCGGTGACGGAATTGACTAAATTTAGCCAACTGACTAGCTACGTTTGTAGCCATTTTCTTAATAATAAAGGAAACATCATCATTAACTAAGATTAAATCTCTTTGTGCGTAGAACAAATCACGTTGTTGACGAATGACATCATCATAGTGCAAAACACTCTTCCGACTATCGTAGTTAAAACCTTCAATTTTCTTTTGGGCGTGTTTAAAGGCAAAGAGTAAGTTTTTGTTAGTGATTTCCTTGTCGCCTTCCTTAGCATAAGAAGCTTTAAATTCTTCGTAGTTAGCAAACCTTTGCATTAGTTGGTCATCAAGCGAAACAAAGAATTTTGAGGCGCCGGGGTCACCTTGCCGTCCCGAACGACCACGTAACTGGTTGTCAATTCTTCGGCTTTCAGCTCGGTCAGTACCAATCACATACAAACCGCCAAGTTCAATCGCTTCTTTTGATGGTTTGATGTCAGTACCACGACCAGCCATGTTCGTAGCAATAGTCACTGCTTTAACTTGGCCAGCACGGGAAATAATTTCTGCTTCAGAAGCATTTTGTTTAGCGTTAAGCACAGTGTGAGGAATTAATGCACGTTTCAAGTATTCATGCAAAATTTCCGAGTCTTCGATTTGGGCAGTACCAATGAGCACCGGTTGACCTTTGAGGTAAAGTTCTTTAACTTTCGCAGTGACAGCTTCTCACTTAGCTTTGTACGAAGAAAAAATGGCGTCTTCGTAGTCTTTTCGAATTAAAGGACGGTTAGTTGGCACCTGGTTAACACGCATGTTGTAAATGTCAATAAATTCTTGTTCTTCGGTTTTGGCAGTACCAGTCATGCCACAGAGTTTATTGAACATTCTGAAAAAGTTTTGGTAGGTAATAGTAGCTAAAGTTTTAGTTTCAGGTTCGATTTGCACCATTTCTTTAGCCTGCAGTGCTTGTTGCAACCCTTCTGAGTAAGCACGACCTTCCATAATCCGGCCAGTAAAAGCATCAACAAGTTCAATTTTGCCTTCACGTACAATGTATTCAACATTGTTTTTCATAATTTTGTGGGCGCGTAACGCATTTTGCATACGGTGCACAATTTCACTATTAGCAATGTCATAAAGGTTGTCAACTTTAAAATAATTATTGGCTTTCTTGATGCCATTATGAGTTAAAGAAATGGCTTTAGATTCTTCGTCAATTTCATAGTCATCTTTGTTTAAAATCCGCACAAATTGATCAGCTTGAAAGTAAAGTTTGGTGTCATTACCTTCACCACCAGAAATAATTAAAGGTGTTTTAGCTTCGTCGATGAGAATTGAGTCGGCTTCGTCAATTAAACAAAAATGGAGACCACGTTGAACTTTCTCGGCCATATTAGTAACCATATTGTCACGTAAGTAGTCAAAACCAAGTTCCGAGTGTACTGAGTAAGTAATGTCACAGGCATACGCCTTGCGCTTGTCAGCTGGACTCATTTGTGCTTTGTTGATCCCAACAGTCAAGCCCAAAAAGTTAAAGACTTGCCCCATTTCAGTAGCGTCCCGTTCGGTTAAATATTCGTTCACAGTTGAAACAATTGCACCCTTACCACTAAGTGCATTTAAATACACAGGTGCAATCGAAGTAATTGTTTTTCCTTCCCCAGTTTTCATCTCGGCAATGGAACTAAGGTCAAGCAAGGCACCACCCAAAATTTGCACGTCGAAAGGTCTTTTGTTCAACACCCGTTTGGTTGCTTCCCGGCAAACAGCAAAAGCTTCAGGGCGAATTTTTTCTAAAGTTTCGCCTGCGGCCAAACGCGCTTTGAATTGTGCGGTTTTATTTTTTAAGTCTTCGTCACTTAACTTAGCAATTAAAGGTTCATATTGATTCACCTTGCGTAACACACGCTCTGCGATTTTCATTTCAGTCGATTTAATGTTTAAGAACTTCATAACTTAATATTTTAAACTAAAAGACTGCTTCTGCTGTAGATTAGCATAAGTCTAACTAGTTTTTATCCTTTCTTGGTTGACTGGCTAGTTCGCTAACGCCTTTAAGTAAGTCAAAACGAATCCGGTAGCAAAAATCAAGTACCGCTTCACTTAGTCCACCTTGACTCATGCGAGCCGTATGTAAAAATTTGACACGAGTATGATAAGCTTTTGCTTCGAAGTCGGCAGAAAGATAACGGTGGAGCAAACGACTGCGTTGTGTTTTGGTTAAAGCGCGAAAGTTAGTTGGTGTTAAAAGTGTCATAGTAAAAGTGGTCGTTGTCGCTGGCAATTTAGGTCAACTTTGATAAATTTGCAAACCAACTGTAGTCGGCACAAATTCGCCTAAATTAACGAGTGCAAATTGCGTATATTGCTTTAATGTAGGGTTATTAGTTAAAAAATCAGTTCAAATTTTATGAATTTTAGTTAGTTCTTGCGCATCAACTTGATCACAAACAATTAAAACTTGTAAATTCATTGGTTACTTAGTATTTTCGCTAGCAAATGAACGATTTTTTAACCAATCTCAATCCTTTTTGAGCAAGAAACATTCAAAAAAGATTGCGAATTCTTCGCTTGCTAAAATTTCTTCGTAAAACACTCTGCACAAATCTTTTTGCTGTTGTGCTAAAGTTTCCGCACTAAGGTCTTTGTTTGTGGTCACCAAGTACATTTGGTTATAAAGATTAGCCAAGTGAGTTTTGAATTTTTTAATAAGTTGTCCAGGATCGGGGTGATATTCAGGCGTAATATAAACAAAAAAGAAGTAATTGAGTATGTGAGAAAAACCAGAATCAAAATATAATTCGCCAACTCTGTCGCGAAAAGTAGTTGCATTCATTTGGTAAGTTGCATTCGCATAATTAGCATCTTGTCAAGCTAAACTATCAGCACAAAAAGCAACAAGTCGACTTAATAATGCTGATGTTTTGTGAACTTTTGGATATAAATCCGGGTTGTCCACATAAGCCATAAGATAAAAATTAAAAGCATCATGTTCAATCAAACGGTTTGTATAAACATCATAAATCTTACGCATACCACTAGAATAACTAATTACTTTGGGATAATCCGACTTTTCCGGACTATAGATTTCAAGCATTGCCAGCATTAATGATTTAATGTCAGTTAAATCAAAATATCCTGATTCTGTTTGGCGGTTAAACCTACTAAAAATTAATGACTTATTGTTAGTAAGTAACATTACAGGTGAAGTTGTGTGTTTAGTGGCTGGTTGCCCCTTCTGGTCAAGCATGACTTCAGCATTACCGTGGTCAGCAGTAATAAGTAAAACTACATCATTTTGGTTTGCTCACTCCAACACGCGTTTAATTTGGGTATCAAGAAATTCAATTGCCTTAATTGTTGCTTCTAAATCACCAGTGTGGCCAACCATATCTGGGTTCGCATAGTTCATAATCACTGCATCATACTCCAAACCATGGGCAAGGAGATAATCAGTAATTTCTTTAGCAGACATTTGTGGTGCTTCGGCATATGACTTAACTTTAAGTGAAGGAATCATTACTCGATCTGTGTTTGGTAAAGTTAATTCCACGCCGCCATCCATAAAATAGGTTACGTGGGCATATTTTTGCGTTTCTGCTAAGCGCAACTGTTTCAAACCAGCATCAGCAATAATTTTGCCAAGTGGAAAGTCGACTTTATCTTCTTCAACAGCAACAATTGTGTCGAGCCCCTCGTATTTCATCATCGAAAAGAATTTATCAATTTTAACTTTGTGTTGAGGTTGTTGTTTGTAGAGCTGACTTTGAATAAAAAAGTGTGTTAGTTGACGTGCGCGGTCAGGACGAAAGTTAAAGAAAAACACAGAATCACCATCTTCAACAAAATGTCCATTTTGTTGCATGGCTGGTGCTAAAAATTCGTCGCCTAGCCCTTGTTCATACTGTGATTGGACATATTCAAGTGCGTTTGTAAAAGTATGTTCGCCTTTACCTAACATTGCATTGTAATGTATTTCGACACGATCGAACATCTGGTCACGATCCATGCCGTAAAATCTACCACCAATGGTAGTGATTTCATAACCATAATTGGCACATTGTTGTATTAAAGTTGGGAGTCATTCAGTAATTTTACGTGGTGCCGTATCGCGTCCGTCACCAATTAAATGTAATGACACTTTACTAAAACCATTAGTATGCAATTGTTGTAACAAAGCTGTTAAATGGTCCATATGCGCGTGGACACCGCCATCACTAAACAAACCAACTAGGTGCAAACGTTTGTTTTTTGCTTTAATTTCGCCAAGGGCTTGACTAACTTTGCCTTCGGCAAACAACTTATTTTTATTAAAGTAATCATCAACTAATGTAAGACCAGTTTTGACAATGCGACCTGCACCGATGGTAAGGTGTCCTACCTCGCTGTTACCCATTTGTCCGGCGGGTAAACCTACAGCTGTACCACTAGCTAAAATGGTTTGCAAATTAGGGTAATTTGTTATTAAGTCGTCAAATGTAGGGGTATTGGCTAAAGCAAAGGCATTGCCTTCAGTTTCACTTCGAACACCAAGACCATCAATAACGATGAGAACTGTTTTTGGCATTTGATTCCTTTCCGTTTGGTAATTTAAATTTTGTCGACCATTTAAGCTTAATTATAAAAAAACTATGTAAAATATCTATACATTTTAAAGGAGCTATATGTCTTACAAAGCACTTTACCGTAAATATCGTCCCACTAGTTTTAGTGAAGTAATGGGCCAAGATCACATTGTGCAAACCCTTAAAAACGCCATCATTTCTAACACAATTTCACACGCTTATCTTTT
This sequence comes from Mycoplasmopsis columbinasalis, assembly GCF_900660705.1. Taxonomy (NCBI): domain Bacteria; kingdom Bacillati; phylum Mycoplasmatota; order Mycoplasmoidales; family Metamycoplasmataceae; genus Mycoplasmopsis; species Mycoplasmopsis columbinasalis. The sequence goes on along the minus strand of NZ_LR215043.1, from coordinate 826,242 downwards.
TAGTGGCCCGCGTGGTGTTGGAAAAACTTCTGTAGCCAAAATTTTTGCCAGTGTAATTAATTGTTCACATAGTGATGATGTCACGGTAGCATGTGGTTCTTGTTTAAAAAGTTTAGAAAATAGTCTCGATATTATCGAAATGGATGCTGCTTCGAATAATGGAGTTGATGACATCCGCAGATTACAAGAAAAAATCGAACATTTACCGTCAAATAGTCGTTACAAAATTTATATTATTGATGAAGTACATATGCTCTCTAAAGGTGCGTTCAATGCGTTGCTTAAAACGCTCGAAGAACCACCTGCACACGTGATTTTTATTTTAGCAACCACTAATCCACAAAAAATTCCACTTACGATTTTGTCAAGATTGCAAAGACATAACTTTAAAAAAATCTCTAATAAAGTTTTAATGGCACAAATTGAAAAAGTTTTTCAAGCTGAAAATGTCAAATACGAACCAGGCGCAATTGCTTACATTGCACGTTTAGCTCAGGGCGCAATGCGCGATGCGCTTTCCATTAGTGAACAAGCAATCGCTTATGGCAATGGTGTGGTGAAATTGAATGATATTATTTTCTCCTTTGGCATAGTTGCAGTTGAAAATTTAGTGACAATAATTTCAGCTTTACATACTGGCGATGTTAAAAGTGCACTTGAATTATTTAATTCCCTTAAAACTGATGGCATTGATCCAGAACAATTTGTTGAAAGTTTATTTGGAGTGCTTGAAGATTACTTGGTTTACCAAAAAACTTATAATATAGAGTTAATTGAATATTTAACAGAAGAAATTCTGTCGCAAATTCAATGAGATAGTTTGTACGTTTTACAAGCACTTGACTTAGTTTTCAAACTTAGCAAAGATCTTCGCAACACAGAAAATCCTTTTCAGTTAATTGAAATTTGTTTAATCAAAATGGTTGGTCAAGGTACAGTTGAGGTAAGAAAAAATACTAATTTAAACGCAACAATGGTAAATAAACTATTTACTCAACAAACTGAATCAAAAACTGTTGAGCACTTACCTAATCCAACACCAAAAGTTGAAAGGGCTTCAGTTCCTGTGATTGCGCCAAGTGTGAAAAGTGAACCAAAACAAACATTTGCTAATGAAAAATTTGATACTAATCCAATGAGTGAACCTGAAACACCAAAATTTACTGCCACTCCGTTTGATATGGAAACTAGACCCTCTCAAAAACCAAAAGTTTTCAATGATAAAGAACAACATAATAATTCAAACAAACCTAAAAAAGAAAGTGAGATCGCATCTGATTTAGATTTATTCTTGAGTAAAGTTTTAACAACTAAACCAGAACTTAAATCAGAAGAAAAACCTGTCACTAATTATGCTTCTCCATTTGACAAAATTAATGAAAAAACCTATGATATAGATATATCTAAAGAATTAGAAGCATCAAAAAATCTCAGTATGACTGTTGATGACATTTTGCAAAAATCACAAGAATTCGTGTTGGAAACGAACGCTATCAAAGAAGATAGAAGTTTTCTACAAAATGAATTACTTTCTAACGATAACGAATTTAACCAAGAAGACACTATTGTACGTACCACTGAATTTGATTTGCGCGACAATTTTGTCAGTGAACCTGTAATTAATAAAACACAGTCAATCACAACTAACAACAAATTGTTACCATCTTTGCAAAATTATTACAACACCAGTTTTACTGATTACTTAACGGCAGCTGACTTCGATCGAGCTTTTGGCAACTCAAAAAATACTAAAGAAATTAGCTTGCAAATAAAAGTTTTACTAGCATCACAGTTTAACCAAAAGGCTTATAGTGATTTACTTGAAGTTCTTAGTAACTTAAAACTTATTTCGGGTGGTGACAAACATTTATTGTTTTATGGTGACTCACTAACCAACCCAGCTTACTTAGAATTTTTAAAAGTCAACGCTTATGAAGAACCTGTGCAAGAATTTTTAAAAACAAATTTAGGTTCTTACAAACACATTTTGGTTGCAAGTTCAGCATTAAAAAATGAAATTGAACAAGCAAAACAACGTTACTTAGAACATAAAAAAACTGACACACCACTTGACGTTCAGCCCTATCCTGAAGTAACATTCGAATCGAAACGTAAAAAAGCAACACAAGCATTATTTGAAGATTTAATGTCATAGTTAAAGGAGCAAAATATGGATGCACAACAATTAAGAAAAGCAAAAAAATTACAACAAGAAACAATGGCTAAACAAGAGACTTTTGAAAAACAAGAATTTTCACTTGAAAAACACGGCATCGAAATTAAAGCAAATGGTGCTAGAAAAATCCTGGCACTCAAAATTAAAGACTCAGTGTTATTTGATCCCGAAGATCCTGAAACACTTGAAGATCTTTTAATTCTCACCCTTAACGAATTATTCGAAAACATTTCTGACGAAGAAGATAAATTATTACCTAACATTCCCGGTTTCTAATCAAGTATGACGGCGGAACTCAGCATTCTAACGAAGTTACAAACTAAGCTTACAGCCTTACCAGGCATTACTAAAAAACAAGCAGAAAAAATCATTACTCACCTTTTGAAAACCGCCAAAAGTGAAATTGAGGAGTTGGTTACTAGCTTAAAAGAAGTAAAAGCAAGCGTTGACTTTTGTCCTAAATGTAACTTTTTACGTCACAATGAAAGTTGTTTGAACTGCGACCAAGTGCACAACCCCAAAATTATTGTCACTGAAAGTATCGCAGCTGTACAAAAACTCAAACAAATGGATTTTTTTGATGGTTATTTTTATGTGTTACCAACATTATTCACAAATAAAACTAAACCAATTAAGGAATCTGAAAAAGAAACTCAACATTTAATAAATTTTCTTCTTTTTAAGGAAATCCAAGATGTCATTATCGTGCTAAGTCCTACAATTGATGGAGAGATTACAACTTATCGTCTGATGGAACTACTTAGTGAAGCAAATTTCAAAGTTTCACGTGCAGCTATCGGCATGCCAGTTAATTCTAATCTTGATTACTTAGACACTTTTACCATAAAGCAAGCAATCGAAAATCGTACAAAATAAGGAGTCTCATGTTTATTTCTTTTGAAGGCCTTGATGGCAGCGGCAAAACAACCATCTTAGATCGTTTAAACCAGCAATTAACTGAAGAGTATCCCACACTCGAATTTGTTACAACCCGTGAACCTGGCGGCAATAAAGTTGTCGAAGCAGAAAAAATTAGAGACATTATTCTCAGCAAGAAAAGTCGTCTTTCGCCCACCGCAGAAGCTTTGCTCTACACCGCATCACGTCGAATTCATTTAGATCAAGTTATTTTGCCAGCACTTCAAAAGAAACAAATTGTATTTTGTGATCGCTATGTTGATAGTTTTTATGCTTACCAAGGCTTTGGTCGTCAGTTAGGATTAGATTTTGTGCGCTCCTTAACTAATTTAGCAATTGGTAACATTGTACCTGATGTAGTGTTTTTCTTTGATATTTCACCTGAACAAGCATTAAGCAGGTTAAATGTGCGCAAACTAAAAAGCGAAGCCAATCGCTTGGATGAAGAACTCACCAACTTTCACAAACTTGTGTACAAAGGTTATCAAACTTTAATTGATGAAAATCCTGCTCATTTTATTAAAATTGATGCTACTTTATCAGCTGATGATGTGTTTGTTAACGTATGGAAAAAATTGCATAATTTGCCAGCTTTTCAACAAAAACTCAAGGAATTAGGTTACACTCTTAAGTAAAATGAACAATTTAAAATTAGAAAAAATTATTCATAATTCACTTCAAACCAACCACATTAGTCACTGTTATTTACTCAAAGGATATGAAGAAGTTGATTTTACCAAATCAATTCTTTTTATTATTAACAGTTTAAACAATTCAAACCTTGAATCGCTCGCAACTGAACAATTACCACCCAACATCAAAATATTTGATAAATTCAATGAAAATGCCTCTTTAAGTAAAAGTGATTTAGTGACCGAATTTCAAAATTCAACTTTAGCTTCATTTCAAACTAACGAACGTAAATTTTATGTAATTCAAGGTATTGACCAAGCTTCTTCGGCCGCTCTCAACGCTTTACTCAAAACCATTGAAGAACCTTCGCCAAATGTTATTTTTATTTTTACAACCACTAAAATCAGCCGCGTACCAATTACAATTCAATCACGTTCGCTAGTAATTTCAGTTCCTAAAGAGTCACCTAAAGAAATTTTGGAAAAACTTTTAAATCTTAACTATGAGCAAAAAAAAGCAGAATATTTAGCACATATCTTTCCTTCTTTAACTTACATTCTTACAAATGTGACCGATGAAACCTGGTGACACATTCGAGAGTTGGAAAAACAATTTTTAGACTCATTTAAAAATTTTTCAGTGCTTTATACTTATTTAGCTAAATTCATTAAAAAAGATACAAAACAAATTTTTATTAATTTGTTGTATGCACTTAAGTTTTTTTACGCACAAAAATGAAATTTAGAAAAATACAAAAACGAACAACTCAAAGCACTTGCCTTGGCAGTTCGTAAAACTAAATTTGATGCTTATGCCTGTTACATAGAGTTATCTGAATTTTTAGATAATAAAAATGAAAATTATAATTTCTTTCTCCAAGTAGAAAAAATGCTAATTGCATTGTCGGAGTATTATGAGTAAAATTTACCTTGTTGGCACTCCTATTGGCAATTTACAAGATATCACTTTACGTGCCCTCGACACTTTACGCAGAGTTGATGTGATTGCTTGTGAAGATACACGCCAAACACAAAAGTTGTTACAACAATTTGAACTCAAGAAAAAATTAATCGCCTACCACAAAGATAATGAAAAGAATTCAGCTCAGGGAATTCTTAATCTCGTGTTAAACCAAAATTTATCAGTTGCTTTGGTTAGTGATGCTGGTATGCCACTTATTAGCGACCCTGGTTTCGAATTAATTAAGCAAGCACGCGAACAAAACGTTCCAGTTGAAATTATTCCTGGCGTGAGTGCCTGTGTAACTGCTTTAGCTTTAAGCGGTTTTGCCGCTACTTTTACTTTTTGAGGCTTTCCCAAAGAAAAAAGTGAAGCACGACTGAAACAAATTCAAGCACTAGACACGCAGCATGCTCACATTTTCTATGTCGCACCGCACAAATTAATGAAATTTTTGAGCGAACTAGACCAGGTTTGAGGTGCTGAAGCAGAAGTATTTTTAGCTAAAGAACTAACTAAAGTATTTGAAACACACTTTTGCGGTGCTGCTAAAAATATTTTGCTTGAGTTGGCACAGCGTGAAACAATCAAAGGCGAATTTACGTTAGTAGTTAAATTAAATGTACCAAAACGTACCAAAGTTAATAAGTACGAACAATTTTCTAAAAATCAAACACAAAAAAACTAGGTCTGTACCTAGTTTTTTGTTTAGTTGTTAACCTTTGAGTTCTTGCAACATCTTGTTGTCAAATACTTTCACAAATTCAGTAATCAAGTCAAGTGTGGCTTGAATATCTACTAGTGAAGCTACACCGATTGGTGAGTGTAAGTAACGTTGTGGAATTGATAAGGTGATAGTTGGCACTCCACCTAAACCATATTGTAATTGACAACCGTCAGTGCCACCACCTTCGGCGATATAGTTATAAACTGGAATGTTGTGTTTTTGTGCTAACTGATGTAACATTTTAACAAGTTTAGGGTCTGTGAGAATGCCACCATCTTGAATTAAAAGTGAAACACCTGCACCTAATTTTGGTGTACCTTTTGGACAATTAGTAGTATCGTGTGCTGCGCCGGTGTCAATGGCAAAGGCCACGTCAGGATTAATTAAACCAACAGAAGTTTTAGCGCCACGAGTACCTACTTCTTCTTGCGCTGTTCCAACAATATAAGTTGTATTTGGTAAATCTAAATCTTTAATGTTGTTGGCTAAAAAGTCAATGACAGTCACCCCAGCACGGTTGTCAACAGCTTTACCACTAATTAAATCATTTGGTAAGTCAAGACTCTCACCATGCATATAAATTGGGTCACCAATTTCAATTCCAAATTCCTCTGCTTCAGCTTTTGATTTAAAACCAAAGTCAACGAAAAGTTCCTTATTGGTTGGTGATTTCATAATGTCTTCACGTTTCATAATGTGAATTGAAGTGTGACCAAATACCCCGTAGGCACTTTTACCAGTACGGTTTGAAACAACCTTAGCTCTTGTGCCAATTACTGCTGAAGTTCACACACCACCTACAACTGAAACAAGCATTTGACCATTGTCTTCAATTGAACGTACCAAGTAACCAACTTCATCCATATGAGCAGCAATCATAATTTTTGGTGCATTTGGTTTGGTTTTAGTTTTTATAATCAATGAACCAAGACCATCACGTGAATATTCAAAGTTTTTTGAAGCAGTATTCTTTTTAAGTGCTTCAACAACTGGTTCTTCATAACGACTAATAGCTTCAAGTGCCATATATTCTTTCATTCTGGCAGCTAATTTCGCATATTTTGACATTTCTTATCTCCTCGTTTTTTGATAAGTTTATAGATGTAATTAATTATATCTTAAGACTTAAATAGATAAATTGGTAAACAATATTAACAGGATAATTTTTGTTTTAAACCTGTGTTATAGACTTAAAAACAAAAAAACACCTGGCCAAGGTGCTTTTAAAATCAATATTAATAATAAGAACAATAAATTGGAAAGGAAAGGCTTGTTCTATTTTTTAAAAGAGAATATGGTTTTTAATTTGTTAAAAAATGTTTTGCGAGGAAGCGGAAAGTTACTAATGGTATTATTTTGACTATTGTCTTCAATTTTGAAGTGTTCTAAATAATGCATTATACCTTGTGTTTGCAAGGATACTTCGCTCTCGAAACCTTTAATTACTTCAAAATGTTTTGCTCACTTACCGAGCGCTACAGCAAGTAATTTTTGGTTGTGACCAGCAATGTAAATGTGGTTTCAACCAATTTTATTTTTTAACATAAATTTTTTGATCACATCGTTGGTTTTGCTTATTAAGTGTTCAATAATTTGCAAACACAACTTTTGATTTTTCGACAAACTAGTTTTATCTAAAGTAACTAGTGTATCGTAATTCTCAAGTGTACTTTTAAGTAATAATTCACAAATCTGCACATCTAAATTAGTGGCTTGTTGCACTTTAGAAATAATGTCAGCAATACTAAATGTAATAATCTTAGTATCTAAAACCGCATTATTAATGACCAAACTAAAAATCAAAGAATTTGCTTCTAATTTAATCAAAATTTTCTTAGTAACTTCGTTACTATTATGATTAAAAAGTAAAGTTTGATTGTTTGCAAAAATATAGTTTAAATTAAAACCATATTCTTCAAACAAATCTATAAAATAGGCTAATTTGTGATCTTTATTAACATACGTTGATAGCGCAAGTTGTTTCACAGTTGAAGCAATTTTACCTTGTGGAAAATGTTGATAAATTTTTTGTTCACCTAAATTAGTTGTGGTTTGAAAATAGATGTTTTGTTGATTAAGTTTGCTAAAAATTTTAAGATCTAAATCTTGTTTAGCCATTAATGCGTCTAATTCAGATTTCTGAAAGAACTCCACCAAGTTACTTTTAACGAAAATTTCTGCTTGCTGAAGTTTAAAAGTCAGTTGGTCATTGAAAGACTCATCAATAATTAAACTTGTAATTAGTTCGTTTTTCTTTTTCTCAAATCTTAATTTGCTTTTGCACAGTGTTTTAAAACTTAAAAGAATGTTTGTGAGTGCTTCAAGATTTTGGTAAGAACTTTTTTGTTTATAAACTAAAAAACTATTAGTAGAGCAGAAAGCTACTACTTCAATTAGAATCTCATTTGTTGTTAAATGAAAACTAAGATAATATTTTTTAGCCATAATAGTCCTATTTTAATCTTGTCAGTACACGTAACTTCGCACTACGCGAACGATTGTTTTCGGCGAGTTCCGCTGCGGAAACTCGAATCACCTTAACTTTAAAGTTAGGGTCTTCTTGGATCGGAAGTTTCGGATGATGTTTTGGTTTTGTTAAGTTACCAAAAAATTGTTTAATCATCACATCTTCTAAGGAATGAAAAGAAATAATGGCTAAGGAAGCCCCGACTTTTAACAAACTCACTCCTTGTTCTAGAAATGAACGCAAAGAGTTTAACTCATCATTTACTTCAATTCTAATAGCTTGAAAAACAGCTTTGTTAGGATTTTTTTTGCTTACAACTGCCGCTGGTAATGCACTGCGTACAATGTTTGCTAATTCTAACGTCGTATTTATTGGTCGGGAAGTAACGATCCTACGAGCTAGACTACGAGCAAATTTAACTTCGCCATAGTTGTGCAAGACATTTGCTAGTTCATCTTCAGTGTAGTTGTTTACAACGAAATGTGCGTCTAAAGTTTGACTTGTATCCATTCGCATGTCAAGGCGCGCGTCTTTACTATATGAAAACCCGCGTTCGCCTAAATCAAGTTGCGGTGAAGAAACACCTAAATCAGCCACGATGCCATCGACACTTTCAATTTTAAATGTTGCTAATTTTGTTTTCAACCAACAAAAATCACTATGAATTAATTCAAAGTTACTTCCTATTTCACTTAAACGTTTGCGACTTTCTTCTATCGCAAATTCGTCTTTATCAAAACCAAATAGTTTTCCCTCTGGAATTAACTTTAAAATTGCAGCCGCATGCCCACCGAGACCTAATGTTGCGTCAACATAAACTCCGTTTGCAGAGAGATTTAGGGCCTGAATACATTCATTGAGTAAAACAGAATAATGTTTGTTATTCATTTTTACCTTCTTTAGCAGCTAGAGTTTCAGCTGCAGTGCGTATTTGCTCGAGACTAAGGTTTGTTTGGTAATTATCAAAAGTTTCCTTAGCTCACAATTCCACAATATCTCCTACTCCTACGAACACAAGATTTTTTTGAATAGCAGAAGCTTCAATGAATTGTTTTGGCAACACAAACCTACCTTGTGTATCAAGTTCGATTTCCTGTGTGCTACCTAATCACATTCTTTTGAGCATTCTAGCGTTCATATCGAAATTACTTTGAGCATTTAACTTAGAAGCAAAAACATGAAATTGTTCCACATTACGCAGTTCAATTACGTTTTCAAGTCCTAAAGTTATGAAAAAAGTAGAACCCAAAATATCTCTGATTTTGGCTGGTAAGATTATTCTATTTTTTGCATCAATAGTTCTTTCGTATTGTCCGTACACCACAATCCTCCACTATTCACCACTATTTTACATTTTTTATACCTAAAACTAAGAATAAAGTTTGTTTTTTAGGGGATGTTTTGAAGAAAACTAACTCGCGTTTGCTTAAGTTAAAACTGGAAAAAACAACCCATTTTAGTTTGTTTTTTGAGGTTATGAAAATATAAATTGACCTATAAGCGTAGAACACAGTAGTAAATAAAAAATGCAAAAAATTCAAAAAGACAAGTGTTACATATTTTCACTTGCTTATTAGCATTTGTTTTAAGAAATAAAAAACAATTTTATAACCACATCGTTTCTAGAGATGTAAACACAAAATTGTTCGTGCACAAAATGAAAATGAATTATAAAGTTGAATTAATCAAATCAACATCTTCGGCTGTAACTTCAGTTTTAGTCTCGAGATCCTTGATAATATCTTGCGTCTTAGCGATATTACCTTTGATTTTACTGATTTTATCCGTTAAGTTTAAAAAAGTTTTGAGAGCGATTAAAAAAGTGATGATTGAAGATAAAATGGCAATTGTCACAAATAAATACATTGTGCTTTTAGCGTAAGTGTTAAATCTAATTGAGTAAAGGTTTAACATAATAATAACCGCAGCCATAATTATGTTTAAGATACTCAATGTCGAAAAAACTCAGCGACCAATCTTGTATTTTTTATTAATCGTGTTTTTCAACTTTGTGATTGATTGTGTTGATATATTTTCCATATTTACCTCTGGTGAAATTTTCATCAAGAACAGTGTGTTCGAAGAAATCTCTCTTGTAACGATCAAGATTTAAGATTACAAGCACTCTTTTATAAAAAAGGTGAGTTGCGATCGCTGGAGTTAAATTTAAATAATAACCTTGTCTATTTAGATAAAAAATATATTCAAATTTCATTTTACTTAGTTGCAACATTTTTTCTTGATACTTCAGATTGACAACAAAAAATGAAAGTAAGCCAGTACATAAGCTTGTTAGTGAGTTAACTATCGTGATGGTAATAATGTAACTCGAATTGGCATTAAGTCAAGACTTGTAAGGATTAGGATTTAAATAAGATGAAGCACCAGCTAAAAAGATAGTACCAATAATTCCGGTAAAAAGAGTAAGCGCATAAGTTGCGATATTTAAACCATAATAACTAAAACCATAAATAATCACACTAGTCTTAAGTTTTTGCAAGCGCAAATTATAAAATTCAATAGCTGTTTTAATTTTCGTTATGTGTTATGTACCTTTTTATTAATAAAATGTTCTTTGAGAACCTTAAATAAAACAATTTTTTTGCGTTTGTTTAGTTGTTGTCAAAGTAAAGCGATACATCTTTCAAGTTCTGCTTCATCAATTAATTTACTTTTGTATTTCAAAGAAAGATAATACAAAGTGTTTTTTATTTTTTTATATTCAACAAAGCGAGTATTTTGTTTATAAATTTCTAAAGCAATGTTTAAAACGAACGAAATAATCATCATAAAAACTAGTGCGAAAATAATAGAAAAAACATTGTCATTGAGGTTTTCTTTTCTAATTTGAAACATATAAGCTAAGGTATAGATAGCCATAACGATAACCGTTAAATTAAACAAAGTTATCGAAACACTAATCATTCGCTCAGAAATTTCGAAAAATTTTAGTCGCTTTTTATCGCGTTTGATTTTATTTTTTAAACTTTGGATAATAGGTTCCATAAATATCATTATATTATAAAAAGACGAATTTTACTTAGTCTCCAATATAGCTATGTTATAAGCGTAAAAGTCAAATTTATTACAATTTTTTTAACAATAGTTAGGGATTAAAACTTTAATAACACTTATTATATTTTTGCATTGAAAATTTAAATTTTCCAGCTAAACTAGTAAAATTGACTTTTTATTTTTTAATGTTGCTAGTTGTGGTAATGAACAAATTTGAAAAAAGAAATAATAAAAAGAATCGTTTAAAACTTTGAGATTTAAACAAACTTTTTTATAAAAAAAATGCGTTCTCTTTTCTAAGCAGAGAAACGCGCTTTTATAGAAATTTTATAATAATCATTTATTTTCAAATCAAAGCATTTATATTATTTAAAGCAAAGCAAATTTCACATTAATAGCTTTAAAATAGATGAATTAGTTAATTAGAATTTTGTTTCTGGTAAATATAAATTACCATCAACCGAAGCAATATTGTTAATCGTAATCAACGCATTGTTTTCATCAACTTTACGAATTAATTTAATAAGTCGAGGGACTTGTTTATAAAGCGTAATGCAAGTTAAAACACGCATTTGGTTACCTGAATAACCGCCAATTCCTTTACTAATTGTGAAACTATTGACAGTTTTTTTATCAGTAATGATGGCTTGACGAATTGCTGACATATGTGGCGAGTAAATTTTCACTTGGACAATTTTAAATTTAGGAAAAAGTTTGTTAAGAACTGCTGCAAGCACAAAATTACAAATTAAAGTTGAAATCATATTAGGTGAAAAATACATTTGACTTAATCATTTATATTGCGTAATTTTTTTGATTGTTTCTAAGTCTGAACTTGATAAACCTTGAATTGAATTAACTCTGCCTGCTAAATCTTGCAAAATGATGCTTCCAGCTAAGAACGTTCCGATAAAAACAGAAATAGTCATAATAACTAAATTAATATAAGCGTTGACTGTACCGAAACTTTTTTGTTTAACAGTTGAATAATATTCACCAACAATACCTGTTACACCAGCGGAACCACCCATAATTGCAACTACAGCGAAGAAAAATGCTAACATCACACCGTAAACAATAGCAAAAATAATTTGCGCAATTATGTTGCCACCATCAGTTCATTCAAGTGGTACTAAGTTTCAAATTTGTTCTTTACCAGCTCATAATTGATTGGCAATTAATGTTTTTCCTTCAGCACTAATTGAAGAAGTTGAAAAATTCCCCATCAAGTAAAAGTTGTTTAAAGCAGGAATTTGTCCAAGCATAAATGACACTAAACTGCTGATGATAAGAAATTCCAGAGTAATTCAAGTGAAGTTTTTACCTACCTTTTTAAAACCGAATCAAAAGATTGGAAAACTAATAATTAAATAAAGAATTCAGAATAATGAGTGGTCAATGATATTATAAATGGTTGAATTGACACCTTGATTGGTTCTAAGAAGCACATTTACAATTTTTGATAATGCTTGGCCTATTGCTGCAGCACCAAAGTTATAAATTCCAGGATTTTTCACAAATAAAATACCAATTATTCCGAATATTACTGCAAAAACGGCTGTAAACACAACAATTTTCGAAATAGGCATTGGAGCGTAAAAACGTGAAAACCTAAGCACAAAATTAGACATTTTAGTGTAACGATATTTTGTGTTTGTTTTTCTGATGATTTCTTTGACGTCATTTTCACCTTCTTTGGCGAAAATATCATATTCTGGTAAAGAATTATCTTGGTATTCACGACGCGGTGCATCAGATGTGTTTTTTGAAGTTGAATCTGTGGTTACATTTTTAGGTACAGATTCATCGTTGTTTAAATTTTGAATCATTCAGCTCCTTTCTTGGGTTAAAAAAAGACCAAGAAACTGGTCTTGTATTTAACTTAAATTACGAAGCTTTTTTATGTAAAAGTAAAAAAACTATATATACATTTTAACACAAACTTTAAAGACTTTATAATATAAGAGACTATGCAACTCAACTATATTCAAACTAAAAATTACAAAATACCAATCTTTTTTCAATCAGCTGAAAGTGATACGACTTTTTTCTTTTTGCATGGTTTAAATTCTTCTAGTGATTTTTGTTTGCCTATAGCCTTGCTTTCGCCTAAATTCAACATTGTTGCAATTAATTTTCCAGGTAATAAATATTTTGAAGACGTCGACCCCACTACTATTACTGTCGAATGATGAGTTGAGGCCGCAAAAGAAGTTTTGCAACAGATTAAATCTAAAAAAATCATCCTTGTTGCACATTCAATGGGTGGCGCAGTTGCACTAAACTTAACTAGCGATCCACGCATTAAAAAAATCATTATGCTTTCAACTATTCATCCTTTCGTAACTGAAACTAGTTCTTATTCTTTACTAAAAAAAGTAATTCAACCAATTACATTAACGCATAAAATTGTTGGCAAAACTGTTACTTCTTTTTTTAATAAATTTAAAAAAGGCAAAAGATTAAATGAAAGTTTTTCAAGAGAAAGTAACTGGTTCAATTTACTATCAAACTATGTTCTTAATCCAGAATTTTTAGCAACACTAGACCAACTTTATCATGTCAACAAACACCTTTTAGTTGGCGTAGTTGGTGCGAAGGATAACATTATTGGTGCTGAAGCTTTTAACAAATACTTGGATACTTTGAATGTTTTTTGCGCCAAAATTGGTAAAACTCATTCACCGATTAAAGATGATGCACAGAACTTTTTTGCATTTATTAATAATTTTTGTGAACCAAAAAAATTGCGCTGACGTAAAAAAATAGTTAAATTCGCAAAAAACGTTCAAAACTTTGAATCAAAAGTAATTAGGTTTGATAAAACTACTGAAAAAATGATTAAACTAATTGAACAAAATGAAACACAAGATACTGTTGAATTAAAAATAGCTTTAAATAGTGACGATGTTAAAGGAAGTCCTGATGAATTTTAATGATTTTAGCAACGAAATTAAATATCGTTTAACAACAAACCGTGGTCCTAGAATGTTAGAAAAATTAATTGAAGCACCGGATCGTTTTTTTAATGTTTTAACTCCACTAAATTTTAAAATCAAATTAGAACAATCATTTTTGCGTACACAAGAAAATGTTTATTTTAAATATCTTTGTGAGCTAGCAATTAATTTTTTTATTGGTGTAAAGAAATTTTTAGCGTTAGAAAATCGCCCGCAAATAGTTGTTATCGATACTGCGCCAGATGGCACACACAATGCATATGAATTTAAATTTAATTTTCATATGGCTTTTGGTGATGAACAAGGAAAAACAATTTATTATGTAATTCGTAAGAAACGAGATTCGTTGTCAAAAACTGAAGCTGATGAATTTATTAAACATATCCTTGATTATCAATCTAAACTCTATAAAATTGACGTTGTAAACGATAACAAAGTGGAATTACTAATTTGGTTTGTTGATTCTGAAACTAAAAGAAACAAAGAATTCTTTGAAAACACTACAGCGCAACCAGAATTTATAGGAAAAAATATTAAATTTTTCTATGGCGGTGAGTTATTTGAATACTTCCAAGATAATGATTACTGATTAAATATTAGTAACTTTTTAAAAGAGTTTCACTCACAAAATCATGATTATTTTTTGACTTTACCAAATTTAGATTCTGATCGCGAAACCTTGGAATATTTAGTGCGATTATCAGAGCAAAAATGGAATAAATTTAATTCAGTGGAACCAATTTATGTATTAATGCGTAAGCATATTTTTGATCAGACAAATGCAAAATCAAACTATCTTAAAGCTGTGAAAATGCGGCATGAACTTCTAAAATATGATGATTCAAATCCAGAAAAAGATGAATTAATTAAGATGATTTTAATACGTGATCAAGAGCAAGAAAGCGAGCAGTAAAATGAAAAGATATGGTGTTTGCGCCTATAACACAGAGACAAAGAATTTTGTATGTAACAAGGAAATGGTCACAAGTTATGCTAATTATTTAGTTAAATGATTACAAACCAAAGTTCGCGATGCACACGCAAAAGGTGTGATTGTTGGACTAAGTGGTGGCATTGATTCGACCTTAGTTGCAGCACTTGCGCAAAAAGCATTTCCTGATAACCATCTAGCAGTAGTAATGCCAATTGATTCGATGGCACATGAACAACATGATTTAAAAGCAATTATTTCACACTTGCATTTAAAAACAATAACAGTTGATTTAGCTGCTTCTTTTCAAACACTAACAAAACAACTGATGCAATTTACTAACCTGGATTTATTACCACAAAGCAACATCAAACCTCGTTTGCGAATGACAACCTTGTACGCATTGGCGCAACAACATAATTATTTAGTTCTTGGCACCGACAATGCTGACGAATACCACATTGGTTATTTCACCAAATTTGGTGATGGTGGCGCGGATTTGTTACCACTGGTACATTTACTTAAATGCGAAGTTAGAGCATTAGCTAAACATTTAGGTGTACCTGATAGTGTAATTCACAAAGCGCCATCAGCTGGTCTATGAGAAGGACAAAGTGATGAAAATGAACTTGGTTTTTCTTACGCAGACCTTGACGAATACTTAGCAACTGGGCACTGTAACCCAGTTAGTCAAGCAAAAATTGAACGTTTACACCAAAGTTCGCAACACAAACGTGATAAAATTTATCAACCTTTGCCATTTGCAGATGTCTGCGAGTGTCGCAAAAGTGTAACGGAAAAAGAGTAGATATCACTTATAATACTTATATTAATATTAAAAGCGTGTAACCCACAAAATAAAGGAGACTTATTATGGCAGGACACTCACACTGAGCTGGCATTAAACACAAAAAAGGTGCCAACGACGCAGCCAGAGGAAAAATTTTTCAAAAATTATTTAAAGAAATTTATGTTGCTGGAACAGCAAACGGCGCACTTCCTGACCCTGAACTAAACCCTGCTTTGAAGCTTGCTATTTCGAAAGCTAAAAGTAAAAATATGCCAAAAGCAAATATTGAACGTGCTTTGGCAAAAGCTAAAGGTGAAGGCAAAGATGGTGTTAGTTATACTGAAACCTTATTCAACGGCACAATTAGTGGCGGTGGCACATTCTTAGTTAAAACTTTAAGCGACAATATGAAGAGAACCACTTCACAAATGACAATGTACTTCAACCGCCAAAATGGTTCGCTTGGTAAAACAGGACAAGTACCATTCCAATTTGACCACAAAGGTGTGCTTGAAATTGCTAAAAACGCAATTGATGAAGAACAACTCACAATGATTGCACTTGACAACGGTGCTGAAGATATTCAAAACCTTGAGGGTTCATACTTAATCACAACCTTGCCAGAAAACTTTAGTCTTTGCAAAAGTGCCATTGAAGATGTACTTGGTGTAACAGAATTCTTACAATGTGAAGTAACTTACCTTCCAAATACCACAGTAAGTTATGATGCGGAAAAATTAGAAAAAATTAGTGAATTCCTTAACACACTTGAAGATGACGATGACGTCCAAGAAGTGTTTCACAACATCGAATTTCCAGAAGATGACGAATAAGCCTATTTTATAGGCTTTTTATATTAATTAATTGTAGAAATAAATTGCTTTTAAATGAGAACATTTTTTACTAATCTAATTGAAGCTTTAAAGGGAGCGCGCGCTAACTACGGAATTATTGACTGGAACCAAACTAGTGAAACGAACTTAGCCAAATTTTATTTTGTCTTAATTGCCGCCTTAATCTTTCTGGGCATCCCGATTTTACTAGTTGTAATTCTTACTTTTATCAAAAAACAGCAATTAAGTAAAAAAGGTACCGTGATTCTTTATGCCTTTGTTACAGGCTTTTTCATCACACTGGCTTTTTTTGGATTCGCTCGCGAAGCACTCGAAATTAGCTCGACACAAGCAGGTGCGAGAGGTTATACTACAAACCAAATTTATGGTTGAAACATTCTGTTAGTTGGTTTTGGACTTGCTTTGGGCGTTGGTTTTGGTTTTGGTTTGAAAAAACTCGTTGACTACATCGCTAAATCAAAAGTAATTCGCAATGATGCACACGCAAGTGCGTTTGTGCATTCACATGATTTACTTCACGACAATGATGCGCACGACCACACTAGTCACAGCTATGCACCAGATCACTCAGTAACTATTGCCACACAAACTCAAAGTCAACAAAAAAATAAAATTGTCGCCTTGCTTTTAATTCTGACCCACCGGATTCCAGCAGGACTAATCATTGGCTATAGTTTAAATAGTTTCTTCGAAGTAGGCATTGGCAGTTTCAATGCCATTAGTGGTGCCTTTTTAATAAGTTTTGTCTTACATTTAATTCCTGAAATTTTAATTTTTTATTTCCGTCAGTTGGAAATGGGTGTAACTCGTGCCAAAGCTTGCGGTTGGTCAATTGCTTCGCTCTTAATGTTGATTCCACTCATGTATATTGGTATTTATCTTGGTAAATATATTAACCAAGTTTGACAACTAAGCGCCTTTTTACAAGCTTGTGTGGGTGGTATCTTTGTGTTTACTGGTGTAATTGAATTTTTACCTGAGTTCTACCACGCACACCACGAACCTAAAATTTTTAAACGTGTAATGTTTGCCTTTTTCCTTGGAATTATCGTTTGTGTGATTATTTTAGCCTTCCACACACATAAATAAAATCTGCGAAACTAAAGTTCGCAGATTTTTTTAATTGTTTTAGCAAAACCGCCATTGCGGAAGTGTTCTCCAATGTGGTCAGCGTAAGATTTGATTGAGTCCAAAGCGTTATCTAATAAAACTAAGTCAAAACCTTGTTCTTTAACACAAGTGTCATTACCTGAATCACCAATATGAAGTGCTTGTGTAGGTGAAATTCCTAATAAGTCACAAACAAATTGATTACCAATACCTTTTGATGATTCTTTACTTGTGATTTCTAACGAAAGTCCATTTGAAACTAAAAAAGCCCTCAAATTAGGAAATTGACTTTCAATTTCGGCAGCTAACTCACAAGTTTGAGTTTCTGTCGCTAAACCAAAAGCTAACAAACGATTAATTGGCATTTCTAATTCGCCTATAATATAGGGTAATTTGACAAATTCTTTTGCTCAAGGACGATTTAATTTAATTGCTTCAGGACGACAAGTAAAAATTTTCTTTAAACCATTTATGGTGTAATGAATTTGTTTTGCTTCTAAATATTTTTTAATGGCGTTAGCATCAGCTGAAGAAATTAGGTTATTACGCAAAATATTGTTATTTTGGTCAACGATAATAGCGCCATTTTGACAAATAACATACTTTGAATTTGTTTGACGAGCTAAATTCATCACAAAATCACTATTAGTTCGTCCTGTCGAAATAATGAAATGACTATTTTTGTTTAATTCACGCGCCATATCTAAATTAACTTGTGAAACAGGATTTTCATAATTTTCGTAATTATCTAAAAATGTACCGTCTAGATCAACAAAAACGGCTTTATAACTCTTTTTCATAGTGAAAATTATAAAGAAAAGTGCAAATTGTCAGTTTTTAAATTATTAATTATAGTTATAATGTATGATAGCGTCGTAATTAAGAGACTTTGCAAGTATTATAGATTTTTTTGGAAATTAATCAAAAATTTTTTTATTAGTGTTCAAATTTTAGAAACACGTAACACTTAATTTATTTCGTACTTATATTTATACATATACATATTAAAATAAAAAACAAAAAATACCTCCAAGGTAAATTTTTTGTTTTTTATTTTTTTTACTATCACTATATATGACTTATTATGTATCTGTTTAGATATATATGTATGTATATGTTAAATACATCAATATAAACATAAGAAAAGAATGTTCCAAATACATTCTTTTCTTATGTAGTGTATATTACTGTAGTAAATCAAACAACAGTAGTAACAAACAACAGTAGAAACAGTTGTTTGTTGTAATAAATCAAACAACAGTAGTAGTAACAAACAACCGTAGTAACAAACAACAGTACAAACAGTTGTTTGTTACATTGAATCAAACAACTGTAGTAACAAACAACCGTAGTAACAAACAACAGTACAAACAGTTGTTTGTTACATTGAATCAAACAACAGTAGTAACAAACAACCGTAGTAACAAACAACAGTACAAACAGTTGTTTGTTACATTGAATCAAACAACAGTAGTAACAAATAACCGTAGTAATAAACAACAGTACAAACAGTTGTTTGTTACATTGAATCAAACAAGCGTAATTGATATATACATAAAAAAAGAATGTTCCAAATACATTCTTTTTTTATGTAGTGTATATATTTATAGAACATAAATATATACACATATTTTACTAATAGCACTATAATAAAGTGCTATTAGTAAAATAATTACATAACAAAAAATATAAATTTTTTGTTATGTATACCAATAAATGTGTTCATACACATTTATTGGTTGCTGACTCAATAAATTGAATCAATTATTGTTATAGTAACAAACAATTTCACTAAAAATTGTTTGTTACATTGAACCAAACAACCGTAGCAAGAACAAATTTTAATTACTGTAACGGTTGTTTCATATATGTATTATTGCTTTTGATTTCTTGTAACATTTATGTTACCTGGTTTCCCTATTGTTTCATTATTGGCAGTTCTAATTTGCGGGCGAAAAATTACCTTGGCGGCATTTTTCGCTGCTTTTTATTAATATTTCTTCACTAACCGCAAAAAAGTTTGAGTTAACTTTTTGCTCGCTAAAGAAAAATAATATTAATGGTTCGATTCGTACTTAGTACTTTTTGGCAAATTGTTTCTCAACTATAGGTGCAAAACGCACTTTTGGTATTTGCCTTAAAATAGTGACTAATGGCGCTTTCGGCATAAGGCGTAACTGCCGGGTTTAATTTAAAAGT
Organism: Mycoplasmopsis columbinasalis; assembly: GCF_900660705.1. Taxonomy (NCBI): domain Bacteria; kingdom Bacillati; phylum Mycoplasmatota; order Mycoplasmoidales; family Metamycoplasmataceae; genus Mycoplasmopsis; species Mycoplasmopsis columbinasalis. Next base: position 806,502 of record NZ_LR215043.1, on the reverse strand, counting down.
ATGTTCGATTAACTTAAAATTTTTTAAAAAATACTTTTGCAATGCTTGAATTTTGGTTCGCACTTTCGCACTAAAGCGGTGGTTGCTTAGTGCAAAATTCGTAAAATTGGTAATTTCTTTTAGTAATAAGTTTGCATCTCGCGCCTCAAAGGCGGCGATGATGCGGTGGTAAAAACACAGCGCTGGGCGCATACTAAAAAGTCCGGCAAAAGTTTTTACAATTTTGTCACGAATATGAAAAAGGTCGCACAAACGCACGCCTTGTAAAGACTTGGCAATTTTAGTCACAAATTTGGCGCCATCACCGCAAATTAGTAAATTTACTAATTTGCAATTGTTTTTCAGTTGCAATTGATTAATTAAAAAACGCACCAAAACATTCACATTTTTGGTGCTTTTTGTTAGTTTTTGCACGAAAATTAATTTTTCGTTTGTTTCATTGGTAATATGCGCAATGCGCACAGCCTGGTTGTAAACTTTGCCCTTGCTCTGCACGCGCTGATAAGCGTCGTCAATATCAATTTGAATTGTGGCGCTCTGGTGAAATTTGGTAAGGTAAGCATCAAAATTTGCTTGCTGCGTTTGATAAAACTTACTTTTTTGGGCGTAAGCTCACACATAGTGCGGAAGGCGGTTGTCGCCTGGTTTTGGTTTTCGGCGGGCGATTGGCTGGGTGTGTAAAGGTTGGTGCAAAGTTAGTGCTAAATACTTTTTGCGTTTCAAATTAACCAAAGCTTGCGTGTGGTAATACATAAATTTGCCTTGTTGGGGCTTACTATACATAGTTAAGTTATAAGTTAATTCAAAACCATTGATACTAATGGTACGTACATAACGTTCCCGCACAATGAAAGTGCGGGTGTTTGCATCTTCAAAGCGGCCTTTGGTGCGAAAGTGTTCTTCTAAGACATTAAATTTGGCCACAATTTCAACACCTTGACGGCATAACTGCCAAAGCTCGCTTTGGTTTGTCTTCAATGTGTCATTGTGTTTAACCTCTAAATTGCCCAGCGGTTTAAAATTGGTAGGCTGCTGCGCTAAAGTTTGGCGTGTTAATGCATCTATGTAAGCTGCCCAGGTTGTTTGGTGCTTAGCTAAAAATTCGTCCGCGTAAGTGTGGAAAATGTGGTCTTCGGCAAAGGTAAAAATTGACATAACTTAACTCTTTCTCGTTTAAAATTATTGTAACTTTGAACTTAAAACTTTGGCTTTGGTAACGATTTTATTTGTTATGGCTTCCCTCCGTCCCAAAACTCGAACTTTAAGTTCGCCAACACCGCCACCATTCACCAAAACAGAAGCAAATGCGGCACAAATTCAAATTTTGGCACAGCTCGTGCAAAATTGGCGCTGAACTAAGACCAAAATTTTCACTTTATTAAGTGAAAATGATTTTAGCGACCCGCTCTGCCGTGAATTGTTTGGTGTGTTTAAACAAATTATGGATGCAAATTTAAAAATTAATAGTTCAATCATCACAGAATTTTTGCAAAGAAGCAATAAACCAGAAGCAAAATTTGCGCCTTTGTTGCAAATTATAGAGAATGCGCACGCCCTTAGCGGCAACGTAGACTATGACCTCCAAGCTTTGTTTGAAAACGAATTAACCTTAGCTTTTGAAGAAACCTATCAACATTTCCTTGCTAACACCACTAGTTTGGACTTTGACCAAGCACACAAAAAATTCTCCGCGTTATGAAACCGTTTACAACAATTACAAAACAAAATGACAAAAACCCAAATGGAACTTAGTGCTGAATTAAAAACTTTTAAGGAAAATTTAAACACAGCGCAAGAGCCATTATTAACTGGTTTTAGTTTGTTTGATGCTTATAACCAGGGCTTAGCGAAAGGTTCTTTAATTGTGTTGGGCGCCCGCCCGGGCGTTGGTAAAACCGCCTTTGCCTTAAATTTAATTGCGGCCGTTGCTCACAAAGCCAAAGGGCGCTTAAAAAGGCCTTTGAATGTGTTGTTAATTTCTTTGGAAATGCATCGAAAGGAAATTATGGCGCGTTTGTTTGCACACTTAGCCCAAATTCCTATTACAAATTTTAGCGAGCAAACGTGAAAAAACACTGCAGAAAACAAAGCGAGAATGGAATTTGCGCTTAATTTTATTAATTTGAACTTAAATTTACTCATTGCAGAGCAATCACTGCACGAACAAAGTGATATTGATGCTTTTGTTAAATTCATTCCCTTAATTAACCTAAAACACCCTTTAGACTTAGTGATTGTCGACCACTTACAACATTTACATTATCCAAACGAAACATTGCGTACTTACGAAGTCGGTAAAGCGGTTGATACTTTTAAACAAATTGCCAAAGAAAACCAAATTCCTATCATTTTGCTTTCCCAACTCAACCGGGAAAGCGTGCAGGAACAAACCTTGCCGACTTTAAAACACTTAAAAGATTCAGCCAGCATTGAAGCAGCCGCCGACCAATTTATTTTGCTTTCAAAAAGCAAACATAAATTATCAAATGGTAACTTTGTCGACATTTGCTTTTTTAATATGGCAAAAAACCGCGCCAACGCCTTAACAGATAGTTATATGGTTTTCAATGGTGAAACTTTAACTTTTAAGGAATTAAAAAAATAATTAATTTACGAATAATGCAATGTTATAGATATATACGCAAATAAGGACTAACAATGCCTTTCTTTAGAGATTTATTTCGTTATAAAGTTGAGCGCGCCGTGTTGAGCGTTGTACTTAACAACTATGATTACAATCACTACGCTGCAGAGTTTTCGCCTGCGAATTTTAAAGTTCCAGAGTACCAAGTGCTTTTTGAAATTTTGGAAAAATTATTTGACAATTGCCAAGTATATTCAACCCAAAATATAGTCGATTGCGCGCGCAAACATAATTTCACGAAATTTTATTTTAATATTTATGGCGAAGTAGTTTTGACATCAATTGAGAATGAAGACTATTTTTTGCAAGAATTTGCAAAATTCGTCGTCATTGATAAAATTACAGCTTTGTTTCAAACCTGACGGGAAACTAAGTTTAGTTTTGACTTTAGCCGCAATGTACTAAAACAAACTTTAAATTTGTTAGCCGAAAATCTAAGCCAAGACAAAATTGCCGCCTGTAGCATTGATGAATATTTAGATAATTTTCGTCTTACTTTTCAGAACCAAGAAAAGACAATTAGCACCCAGTGAGCATTGTTTGATACTAACAACCAGGGCTTACGACCAGGTGAATTAATCGTAATTGGCGCCCGTCCGGGCATTGGCAAAACGGCTTTAGCGACTAACCTTATTTTAAACGCCCGCAAAGCAAACAAAACTAAATTAAACATTTTATTTGTTTCGTTAGAAATGACAAAACAAGAAATTTTAAGCCGTTTAGTTGCTAATTTAACGCAATTACCGCTCTGAATGTTAAATAGTAAGAATTGACAAGCAACTCCAACTAACGAACAAGCCATCGATAAAGCTATAGCGTACATTGAAAAACACCTAAATTTGCGTATTTTAGAGCCCACAGCCCAACATCTTATCGACAGTGACTATTTAACTAATGAAATTTTAGAATTAAAAACACAATGAGATATCGACTTAATCATTTTAGACCACTTACAAATTATGAAATTTGATGAGAAAACCATTCGCACTTATGCTTTAAGCGACACGGTGAACAAACTTAAACTTATTGCCAAAAGCTTAGAAATTCCTTTTGTCTTACTTTCACAATTAAACCGGGAAAGTGACACCCAACAAATGCGCCCAACAAGCGCAAATTTAAAAGATTCCGGCGCTATTGAACAAATCGCCGACCAAATTGTGCTAATGTACAAAGAGTTTGAACCTAAGCTAATTAATCAATTACAGCGCAATAAAAAGTCGCAACTCCTTTGTTGCGACTTAATCAAAAATCGAAATGGCACGCTTAGACGTGCCTATATGGAATTTCGCGGTGAAACAATGACTTTTAATGAAGTAGGAATTATGAATGAGATAGAGTAAGTATAGTATAAATTATAACAAATTTTTGGTTTGAAGCAGCGTCCTATACCAATCCTATACTAATACTATACTAATCCTATACCAATCCTATATGAATCCTATACTAATCCTATATGAATCCTATACTAATCCTATATGAATCCTATATGAATCCTATACCAATCCTATATGAATCCTATATGAATCCTATACCAATCCTATATGAATCCTATACCAATAGTATTGCATTCCTATCTTAATACTATATAAATACTATTTTAATCATTTTTTTATCAAAAAAACATTTAAAATAAAACTAATAATAGCAAATAACGCTATTTTATAGTATTAAAAGTAAATAGTTCTAATAGAAATGATGCTTATGATACGGTAATTTAACATAGAAAAAGCTCCTTTTCGCGGAGCTTTTTTGTTATCTAATTTTTCTTACACGTTTTTTACGTCAAATTACAAATAATACAAACGCTGTCACGAATGCAACTGTGCCGCCCACTGAATAACTTACTTTTTTAATAAAGACTTTTTTCGCTATTTCTTCGGGGTCTTCGCCAATGTCTGGTAAGTCATCATTTACTGGTTTTGTGTTAGTGTTAGTGATGTTTACTTTACCGTTATTTTCACTAATATTTTCGATAGGTTCAATTAAAAATGCTTTAGTTTTTACTTTGGCATTTGGATCGAAAATTTCACGAATAAGTTTGTGTAACTTATGACGATTAATTGCATATTGCGTTTCGTTCAATTGGTAAGCATTTGTCATTTTTGCTTTAATATCGGCAATAATTTGTGCTTCTAACTTACTTAAAACATTTTCATCATAAGTTAAGTCAAAATTTACAATGCTTAAGTCAATAAGAAATTGATTATTATCAATTGGTTTTTGATTTAAAGTGTTAGTGATAGTAACTTTTCCTTGATTTTGTCCAAAAGGTTCATTAGGTTTAATGAAAAATTCCTTAGTGATAGTTACTGGCAATTCTGCATCATCGGGTGTAAGCTCATTTACTAATAAAGCAATTAAACCCTTACTAATTGGAATATAAGCTTTTGTTTCAATACCTTTTTCATTTAAGGTTTTAACAATTTCATTATAGATAGCGTTAGTTAATTTTGCTCTGTCATTTTCGGCATAAGTTAACTTAAGATCAATTTCGGAAAGGTCGGTGTAAGTTTTGTCATAGTGGCCGTGATATTGCACGGCAAAACGATTGCTATTTTTCACTTTCGAATTAGTACGGCCTTGAAATTCGATGTTAAAGTTAGCTGGCATATTTTGTTGTGATGCTTGCACTAAAGCGTTTTGTAACTGATTAAAGTTAGTATAAACTATGTCATTAATATCAAAGTAATTAAGGCCGGTGGTGTCCAAAATATGTGTATTTAAGTATGTTTTTAAAATTTCTGTATTTAAAGTGGAAACATTATATTTGGCATTAATGTCTAATGCCGGGAAACTAACTTTGCTTAAGTCATAGATGGTGTTAATTACTGGTAAGGTGATTCTGCACAATGTTTTGCCAAAATTAGCTTCTGTTTCCTTTTCTTCTAAGCTTAAGTCTTCACTGCGGGCGTTAGCATCGCGAATGTTTGCTTCGGGTTCATTTAAGATTGCTTTAATACGCTCTAAAGTGTCTGGGACTATGCGATAGTCTCGTTCGTAAACTAAATGCGGCATTTGTTGTGCTAAAACTCATTTAATTCTTGCTTCGATTTGGTCTTGGCTTACACCAATTAAGTTAATTGTAAAAATGTCAATGTCGGCAAAAATACCGGTTGCGCCTGAACCAAATAAGTCATAACTAATGGTTGTGTGCAATTCTTGATTTATTAATTGCTTCTTAAGTGCAATAGCACTTGGTTTTAATTCTGCCTTTAAGGTAATATTTACGCTTTGGGATTCGTCATTTTTAGTAATTGTTAGATTTTCAAAATTGATATGTTCATAGCTGCGGCGAGAAAGGTTTTTTAGTCATAACCGTTTCGGTTCTTTATTATTAAAAGTTTTAATAAAGCTTTTCACATTATATTTTGGCGCTTCAATTGTTCTGATGTATTCATCGTCAAATTCTAAATAAATAATGTCGGGGTCGGTGTCAATATTTTCCTCATCTTCATTGCCAATATTGCTATCGGTAAAAATAATAGGGAAATTAACACGGTTGGCAATTAACTGATACTTAAGGTTGGGATTAGTCACAATTAAGTCTAAAATTACATTATTTTTACGATAATTGTCAATTGTAAAGCTTTGAATTGCTATTTTATCTTTATGCGCAAAGTCGGCAAAGATATCTTTTGCTAAAGTATTTAAATTGCCTTCATATTTAGCTTTAAATTCATTTCTTGAATATAAATTATCTAAATTGTGATTAAATAGCGGACGAATTCAAACGCGGTCGTTTTCGTTATTTTTAGTTTGTTCTTCTGTATATTGTAAAAATTTCTGAAAATAAACTAAACATTGCTCATAACTTAGGGTTTTTAATTGGTATTCAACTTTTAGTACATTTTTTAAATATGCAAAGAACTTTTTGCCAATTTCTGATTCAAATAATGGCTGCACTTGTTTTGATTTAATGTTATCGGTGAATGATGAACCTATAAGATTTTGGTTCTTTTCATCGTCTCTTTCTTGAATTAAAACGAATTTAAAGGAACTAATAGTGTCTTCGCCTCTACTAACAAATAAGTAAATGCCATTTTGAGAAAAGAATTCATCATTTGATGAAATAAGAAAACTATTTTCATCGCTTGGTATTTTTACTATTCGAGAGTCGTCATTTATTCATTTTTTGGCATAGTCTAAATATAATTCGGTTGAATTATTGATTGAAATTTCATTTAATTTATAAATTTCTATTTCTTTTGTGTCACCGCCATAAACAAAACTACCACCTTTTCCAATTACGGTCGCTTCGGCGATAACTCCTGCTCACTCTGTTTGTGGTGTGTCCACTTTTTTATTATTAAAAATAAATTTTGAACCATATGGTAAACCCGTTTTTTTCATATAAAGTAATTGGCTGGAATTGTGAGCTTTCCCGATATAAGTTGCGTGAAGTAAATTGTTTTTTAGTCGTAAAAATGAGTTATTTAGTGGCTTATCAATATATAAATTTGTTTTGAACCAAATTAATTGTTTTTTAGTTCCAGTTAAAGGATCGATTGTTTCATCATAGTTTGGGTTCTTTAGTGCCGCACCATTTCCATCGCGTTTCACTTCACCGTTTTCGTCTACGAGATAGCGTGATATAAGATTTTTCTGATCAGGATTTTTGTCTGGATTCCAACCAAATCATTTAATATCAACTTTAAATGGTTTAGGTTTATATATTATTGTTTTTCTTGTGATACTTTCCAGGTCTTGAGGAAAGTTTCTTGAACCATTAACATATTTTCTAACTTCCAAAACATATTTGCTTTCTTTTCCAATTTTATCTTTATCTTTTTCGGCTAGGTCAACAAAGAAAATATTGTTGTAAACTTCTGCTTGAACACCATTTACATACAAAACAAAATTATCGTTTTTTGCAGTAAATTTAACTGAAACAGGTGAATATACCTTGTATGTTCCATTATCTAACAATAGATAACTATGATTTGTTTTTTCGTCTGTAATTGTTTCTGCTTTTTTAGGAATTTCTATAACTTTAGGTAATTCTTTTGCTATTTTAATATCGCTTTTGTCGTAAAAATTTGCATAAGGTCCATAAATTATTTCAAACGAATTCGCTATATCTACTATAATGCCTGCGTTATTGGTTTGAAATGCAATAGTTTTTTCCCTTGTTTCAATTGTTGTTGAGTTAGTTTTTTCTTTCAAATATAAGTAAATATTGTTTGCGCTATTTTCTTTTTGCGCAAAAACGACTTCAAAAAAATTGTATTGTGTATTCAAATTTTTAATGTGTTTCTCTAATTTTGTGAGATTGTTTTCTAAACCAAATTGGGCTAATTCTTTTTTTTCATTTTCTGTTTTTTTCGTATTCAAATTTCCGCCTGTATCACTAAATAAACTAATGTCTGCATTCATTTCACTTTTTATACGAAAATATTCTTCTCCTTTTGCATTTCTTTTGAATTTTAAAGGAAAGTTTTTTACTAAATCTATTGATCCGACAGAATATCAGTCACTACCGGGTTCGTTGTCTCGTGTTTCTTTTTTTATTTTTAAATTAACTGTATTGTCAGAGTTTTTTTCAATTACTAACTCTCTGCGTATGTTTTTACCTTCACTTAAAGTTAAATTCTCTTTTCATTTACTAATTCATTTGTTAAAAATCTCTTCGTTAGTTGGTTCGTTAGCAAATTGAATGGGTAAATTTCAATTTCTTGTTGAAATGTTTCCACCTAAAAAACTTTCAAATTTAGAATTGTTTGCTATTAGTTCATTTTTCAATTTTCGGTAATTTTCAACAAAAGAATCAAGGTGGTTCTTGGTGCTTGTTGTATATTTTCAAAAAAGTTCTATTTTTACCAATTCAAGATCTTTAACATTATAAGTATGTGATAAAGGAACAAATTCTATATACGGTTCTGATTTATTTTGTAAGGTTAAAAAAAGTTATTCCTGTTTCGATTTTTTCTGCATTTCGTACCGTATTTTGTCATTCTTGATTTTCAAATAAAAAAGCGTAAACACTAGCTAATACTCTAACATTCCACGCTGTGGTAACAAAATGAGGCGCGCCTCAAGTGTTTGATAGTGTAAGAATTTTGACATCTCTCTCTAAAAATGTTAAATTTTCCAAATTTTGAAAAATATTTTTTATTCTTTGAATTTTTTGATCATAATCTAATTCTCCGACATTGACATCTTTTTCAAGAATATATGTGAATTTTGGAAAAACTATATTTTTCTCGCTTAAAGGAAAAGGTTCTGCTTTTAATATTTTTGCTGTATCACTATTTAAACTTTTGTATCTAACATTAAATTGATTCGAATTTTCAAAGTTATAAATGTTTTTGTAATCATAAGCTGGCGCGTCTTCACCGACTGCATAAGCGGTTTCACCGTTTGAACTATTTACAAACACTCAAATTTTTCCATCTTTAGGTTTTCAGTCACCTCCTCCAATTTTTTCGTCACTAGTTGATTGTGTCAAACCTTCAATTCGTTTTTCTCAAACTTCTTCTCTTTTTAATTTTCAAAATTCATAGTCATTCACCGTTTTTTCTTCGTCAGCTCAAATCGTGCGGTTTTGTTGATTTCCAGTATCTAAAAAATTAGCGGACAAAAAAAACGGAACAAAAGCAGCGCTTGGTGTTAATTTTAAAAAAGTCATAAATTTGTGTTTTTTCATTTATCTCCTTAAAATGACAAAACACAAAAAGCAAACATTTTTTATGTCTGCCACTTGAAGTTTTAATAACGGTACTTAAATTTTACCATTTTTTTAAATTGAATACAAAATTTTAATTTTTGTATTATCACTAATTTTTAATAAAATTTCAAAAACTTTTTGGTTTTTATTGTAAGTTAATTTTTCTATGTTTTGAGAGAAATTGTCTGGTAAGGTAAAATTGAACTTTGTTTCTAAGAATTTTTTTAATAAAACATATTTTTTACTATTTTCTAAACTTGAAAAAATTTTTGCAATATTTTTAATTTCAAATTTGCTTTTTAAAGTTTCAAAATTATATTTTGAAATTTGTTCTTCTTCTTTACTTCCCAAGTATTTTATATCGAGAATATTTGATAAAGTTTCATATCAAAATTCATCTGGTTTTTCAGAAAAATCGTTTATTTTTTCTAATTCTTCAAAATCATTTTCCGAAAAAATTCATGTTTCTGTTTTTAAATCCAAATATCAAGAAAAATTTGTTTCAGGCAATAATTTCAAAATAGAAGACTTTACTTCTTTTGTGCCATATTTTTCGACATATTCATTTTCATAATTTTTATTTAATGAAAAAGTAAATTTTAATAATGTATCATTAATTTTTTGTAAATTTGTTAATTTAAAAACACGATAAAACTTATAAGTATTTGCTCCTTCTGTTACTACATAGGGAAAGTTATAGTAACTAAACAATTTTGAACTTTCATTATATTTTCTTCAAATTGAGTCATATTCCATAATTTTGTGAGTAATTGAGTCATTTGTAAAAAAATAAATTCTATATTTTTTTAAAAATTCTTCTTTTTTTTCTAAAGTTAAAAACTCATTTCAATTAGTTTTAAAAATTTGAATTATTTTTTTGAAACTATCTATTTTTTGTAAGTCTAGTGTTTCTTCTGAAGGAGCATCATTTACTGACAATTCAAATCAATATTCATTAAAGATTTTTTTATAATTTTTTTCTCAGTTACTTACCAATTCCTTTTTAGCGTTTTTGTTTTTCCAAAACTCAAAAGCTGGAATCTCAATATCTTTCAACTCAATATTCTTTTTTTTGAGTTTTTCTTTTACAACCGGAGTTTCGTCGTATTCGTCTTTTCATCTCTCTAACATTTCATTATAACCAGATACTTCGCGTATTCGAATCGATGCTGTTTTGTCTAAGTTTTCGGAACCATATAAATAGTTTGTATCTCAGAATAATGAATACGGTTTAAAAGAAACGAATTTTTTGTGTATTGTGATTATTTGGTTATTATCCGCGTCTACTTCAACAGTTGGTTTTAAGTTTGTTTCAGTTTTTTCTTCTGTTTCGTTTTCATTTAAATTTTCATCACTATTATTCGTATCTAAAGTACCGGTATGATTATTTTCTGTTTCGTTTCCAGTTGTGTTTGTTTCATTGTTATTTAAGGTGTTTGTGTTTTCATTGCTTTTACCGCAAGAAACTGCAAGTAAAGGCAAAGCGCTTATTAGTGTTAAGGGAGTACTAAATAAGGTTCATTTTAGTTTCTTTTTCATTCTTTCTCCTTTTTGTTTTGTGTTGTTCCTTTTTTTAATATTTTTTATTAATGTGTAAAAATTTTTAGTTTTTTGCACATTTTACGCATTAAACTATCAATAACTTAATTATATTTAAGAAAATGCGGCTTTTTTTTTTTTTTTTTTTTTTTTTTTTTTTTTTTTTTTTTTTTTTTTGTATGAAAAAAGCAAATTTCAAAATTGAAACTGCTTTTAGTAATTGTTATGAATTAGTATTGAAATTGCCCTGTTTGAAGAGCAATTTCATTTCGAAGTCATTATAGTAAATTTCGGCTTGAATTTTACTATAGGCGTGGAGTGAAATTAGTGCATTACCAATATCACTATCACTAAGAAACGCCCTGGTGCTTTGGTTTAAACCGCCAGTGTCTTTAAATAGTTCATTAACAGCATTAAGGTCGTTTTGGCGCAAACCAAAAATGAATGAATACTGGCAATTTTGTAAAATGGCTTCGGCTTTTTTGCTTTTTGTTTCGGTAGCTAAAAAGTCGGAAGGATTCTGGGTGCAAAGGAGCATTCCGGCTTGAAATTTCCGCACCGTTTTCGTCATTAAGTACACAAAGTCAAGCGTTGTTTGGTTCTGTGTATTAATGTATTGGTGTAATTCATCAATTACTAATAAGGTGTTTTTGTTCTTATCAATAATTCAATTACTATAAATTTTATTTTGAATAAAAGAAAGCAAAGTATAAAGTCCCAGGGCGGCATCGATGTTGCCGCTGCCGACTAAATATTGGGTGTTAAAAACAATAAAGTCATTGTTTAAGTCAATGTTAGTTTGGCCATTATACATTTTGGCAAATTTACCATTCTTAGTAAAAAGATATTCGAAAGTATCAATGATAGCTAACTTTTTCAATTTTTTGCGGCGCTGGTCGATACCTTCAGGAAAAGTTAAAGTTTTTAGTTTAGCAATTAAGTCACTTAAAATTGGAAACTTAAAGTTGGCGAATTCATCTATTTTTAAGGCATAAACGCCTTGTTCTTCATACAATTCCTTCACGCATTGCGAAATAATCATAATTTGTTCGGTGTCAAATTCATTATTAGCTAACTGAAAGAAGCCTTCTAACCAAATGATATGTTTATTAATAATAGTATTTAAGTCAATTTTCTCACTATCATTATCATAGAATTGAATTTTCACTTGTAAAGGGTTGATAGTGGTGTTTTTGCCGGCGCCTAAGTCAATTAAAGAACCACCAAATTCTAACGCTAAATTTTGGTACTCATTTTGTAAATCTAAAACATAAACGCGGTTGTTTTCACTAAGAGTGTTCAAAATTCATTTGCCGACAAAGGTGCTTTTGCCTTTGCCGCTTGAACCTAAAACATAGCCATTATAGTTAGTTCTGCGGACGTTGCCTTTAAAGAAATTATTGATAATTAAAGGTTCCCCGGAGGTTTTAGAAAAACCAATTAAATTAGTATTATGGTCGTTATTAACTTCGTTTTCTAAAGCTCAACCATTAGTAAAATTCTGGGTTGTGATTTGAATAGAGTCTTTTAAGAAACGATTATTAAAAATTTGGAACTGCGCAAAAGCTTCGAATTGGCGATAGTATAACGGTGTTAGTTGGATCTTCGCACGTCTTGCATTCTTTTTAATTTCGTTCATTTTGACCTTTAATTCTTTTAAATTGTCGGCTTGGGAAAGCAATAAGAACTTCATATTCAATAAAGCATTACCTTGGAGTTGCATTTGCGTTTCAATGTGTTCAACTGCTTCCATTTCTAAATTCATTTTCTTTTGTTCATAGCGTGATTTGTGGGTGTCGGCATTAATTTCCAAATTGCGCATGCTGCGGTCTAATAACCTCGCTTTGCCTTCTTCGGCAACAAAGTCATTATTGATATTAATAATTGCTTCGTTATCTAATAACGGGTCTCACCAGGCTTGCGCTAATTGCACTGGGAGTTCATTCACCATTTGCAAAGCGTAATATTTGTTATCGGCATAAAAATATCACTTTTTGAAAATTACTTTGTCAAAAGCTAAAAAACTTTGGAGTGATTCATACTCTTTGGCTTTGTCGGCCTGCATTTGTTTATGTTCTTTTAACGCCTTATTTGGCGTTAAAGCTTGTTTTGTGCTTAATTTCGCCTTAATGCGGGCTAACTTAGCTTCTTTTCGGCGTGAAACTAAACGTTCACGCTCATAGACTTTTTCGCCCTTAGCGGCTTTTGCTAATTCAATTTTGTTTTGATAGTCTAAAAATTCTAAAATTTCTTTGTCACTGCGCGGTTTTAAATTATGCTGCGCTAAAAAGGCCACTAAGTTTTGGTCTTGCAACACTTCGGCTTCCATATTCAAATTTAAAAAGTAATTTTTGGTTTGTTCTAATTGCAATTCTAACTCGCTAATAGAATTGGCGTGCACAACTATAAAATAGCTGTCAACATAAAGTCCCATATCTAATTTGTTATAGTCATCTAAGCGGTAAGCATAATAATCATTGTAATTATCAATAACGCTTTCGCCTTGAAACCAAAAGATACCATTCTGGTCGTCTCATTCCCTGGCAATGTTTTTAATTTTCCGGTTTTGGTGTTTTAAAAGTTTCGTTTTGTTAGTTGCATAGTCTAACAAAGTCCGGTGGCGAATTAAATTAAAACTTTCACTCTGGGCGTCAAAAAAGTCGGTGATGCGGTTTAAAAAGGTGTTTTGTTCGCTTTCGTCCAGTTCCCAGGGACTTTTGGCTTGGAGTGCTAACACGCCAAAGAAACGGCGTTTGGTGCCAAAAGCGCCTTTGTAATATTCCACATACTTACCGTGGCGAAAGTCACTATAAACTACTAAATGCTTTGCTGTGCCGTTCGTTTTTAAATATTTTTTGCGGTTAAGCATATATTTTAGAGCAATTCACAACACCTTATACAAACGAGCATTGTAATTATTAACTCAAATTAAAGTAAAAGATAACAAAATTCACACACCAAGCAAAACTAAGCCTTTGTAATTTTTGTTAAGTTCCTTTGGCAAAGCAAAAAAAGCAACGATAAAACCAATTAACATAAAAAGCACAAACATTCCAAAGTCGACTAAAGTAAAGTTCCGTCAGATGCGTAAGGCATTATTACTTAATTTTTTTGGTTGTAATTGCATAATTAAAATTCAAAAATTTCGAATAAGTTCTTACATACTTTGGGTTGTCGGCTTGGTAATTTTGTGTTTGTGCCTATATTATAGATGTCAAAGCGTTCGATGGCGGGGTCGATATGGCTGCTATAAGTTGTATTTAAATATTCAAGGCGATTTGTTAAAGTCTGAAAGCGGGGCGCAAACATATCTCAAATTTGGACTTTTGCTTTGGGTGCAATTTGCTTACGCTTATTGATTTCATCGTCATTTAAAGCAATTCAATTTTTGAAAGTCTGTTGGTCAATACGATAAACTAAGTCGTGCAAAAGGTGATATTTAAGGCGTCCGTGCTGGACGGTAAGGGCGTAAAAGCTCGCTTGTGGCGTACGGGGCATTACTAAAGGTACAAAGTAAAAATTGTGTTTATTTTTATCTTGCGCAATAATAAGTACATTGTGGCGATAGTTAGTTTTTTCATAGGTGGTACTTTCTCAAAAGTCACTTTTAAGTGGCAAAATTTTGAATAAGTAAGTTGTTTGGTTTGGCGGTCTAAACATTTGCTGCTTCCTTGTTGTTATTTTTAGCTGCTTCTCGTTGCTCTCGCGCTAATTTTCGCTGCGCACGCGCTAATTTTCGTTGCTCTCGCGCTATGACTTCGTTAATTTCTTCAATAAGAAGTAATTCATTCTTTTCTGAATTTCTTAAATGATAAATTAAAAGGTTTCTCTTTGCGACTGCATCCGTGGTGTCTGCAAAACGTCGTCAATTTGCGTATTCAATGGTTATGATTTTGTGTCTAAATCAGTTATATTCTTCGTTGTTGAGTTGGCGTAAAGGTTCTAACGCTGCTCTTGCTTTAGCGTAACTAAAGTCTGAAATTTTAATGTCTGAAAATTTAATATCTGAAAAATTAATGTTTGAAAAATCCATAAGTTCCCTTTCTGACTATTTTTGTCTTGATAATGCAAAATAAAGCGTTTGTTAGCTTCGGCAAAAGTGTTGCCAAAAGGTTTAGTTAAGTCGAAACGTTTGCTGCTTCCTTGTTGTTGTTTTTAGCTGCTTCTCGCTTCTGTCGCGTTAAGACTTTGTTAATTTCTTCAATAAGCAATAATTCTTTCTTTTGCAAAAATAAAGGTTTTCCGTTTTGGTATCAACCCATGCGCTCTGCTAAGACTTGAGTTTTGTCTTCTATGGTTAAGATTTTGTGTCTAAGCCGGTTGTATTCTTTGTTGTTGAGTTGGCGTAAAGGTTCTAATGCTGCTCTTGCTTTAGTTAAATTTAAGTGTGAAAATTCCATAAATTCTCTTTCTAACTATTTTTGTCTTGACAATGCAAAATAAGGCATTTGTTAGCTGCAACAAAAGCGTTGCCAAAAGGTTTAGTTAAGTCGAAACATTGACGATACTGGCGGTTGGTGTGGGGGTTGATGCTTTGTTCTAAACCGTTAATTAAGCTGTGAATATAAAGGTTGTTGGTATTACGGCGTAAGTAAGGAATGTAATGCTTTTGAATAAAAGGTAACATTTGGACAATTTTGTCACCGTGCACTAAACGATACTTAGAGAGTAATTGGTGCTTGTGGCGTTTGATGAAACTAAGGAAGGTGTCGAGTTTATGGTGCAAGTTAGCATTAATTAACAAACTATAAGCCATCGTGGTTAGAAAAAGTCATTTGTTAGTATTAAGTTTGCATTCTAACTGCTCACTTAAAAAGCGAAAAATATCGCGGTAGAGTCAATGTTTGAGTTCATAAGTCAAAAAACTTTGGCACAAACTTGCTAACACGGCTGCATCAATTGTCGTGTCTAACACAAAATTTTTGCCGGTTTTATCGCTTGGTTGCAAACTCACAAACGCATCACGATTTAACTTTGTTAATTGGTCGTAAAGTAAAATGTTTTGGTCGCTTACCTTGCAAAGAAAAAAGCTATCGCATAGGTATTTACGAAAAGTGGCGGGTGTAAAAATTTGCTTGGCTGCGCACTCCTTTTGCTCTTGGTTAGTTGCATTTTTTCCCAAAAAATTCCCATTTTGAACAATTTGCTTGCTTGCGGGTTTCAATAGTTGTGTGGTGCCGGTGGTTAAGTCAATGGTGAAAGTTTGGTTGGCATCGTAATTAGCATTAAGAAAATGTGCACTAACCTTTAAAATAGCGTCGTTTTTACCTTTGGGGTTAAAAACGTCGTGCAAAAGTTGTTTTGCCTGTGGCACAGTGAAAATAGCGTACGTATTTAAAAAATTAAGAAAGGAGGGTTGTTGTGCGGTCTTTAATTCAGCATCAAAAGCAATTAGAAAAGTGGTTGTTAATGGATTCATTTGCGGTTCCTTGTTTGGTGAATACATCTAAAAAATAGGTCTAAACAAAAAATTTGTGTGATGATAAACACAAAATTCGTGCTCTTAAGGTGGAATAGTGTGTAAGTTTAAAATTGTCTGCATAGTTCCTTTGTATTTAAATGTTAGGTTTAGTGGCTTGTTGGGCGGCGTTAGCCTTAGCTAACGCTTGCTTTAAACGCTCGCGCATTGATTGGGTTTTATTTGCCTGTCCGCGTTGCATTAGTTGTTGCGGTTTGAATGCTTGATTTCGTTTCATTAGGGTTTTTTGGTTGCGTTGTAAGACCGGTTTGGTACCTGGTTTAGCTTTAGTGGTTTTAGTTGCTTTCGGACTTTTAAGGACTTTAAATGACGCAGCTTTGGCTTTCAAATTCGCCACGTTCTTACGCACGGAAATTTCTTCGCCGATTAAGTTAGCTACAATGGAGGTAAACGATAAACACGCAAAGCAACTGCCGATGGTGATTAAAGCTAAAAAGACAATTTTGACTACTCAATATAAATTTAAAGTGTTTAAAAAATCAACTGCCATTTCGACAACAAAGCCAAAAATAATTAAGCTTAGTAACATCGAATAAATAACAATGTTTTTCGACCAAAACTTACGGTTTCACTTTTTGATACTTAAACCATCATCTAATAACGAACCAGCTGCCGAAAACGGCGCGACAAAGAATAAAATCACCAGGTGAAAAATAAATTCCACCAGACGAATAAAGCTCATTATCACCGCGTAAGCGGCACCAATAATTAAGATGTAACCGCTAATGTTTGTTTTGACACCATCACCGGAATTCATCGCGTTAAAAACGTTTTTTGTAATTCAAAAGTTATTTTAGTTTACTTCCGTAATTCACCGTTCGAGTGTAAGCCCATTAGCTTCCCATTCTTTCATATACATTGCTTTAAGTAAAGTGTCTGTTAGCGCCGGCTGGCCGTTACTAAACAAAAAGGCGTTAATTAGTTGTATCGCGAAAGATGAAATTAAATAGAACGCAATGGGAATAGTTATAAGCCAAATGGTGGATAAGAACGCATATTTTAGAGTACTAATAATGGCGGGCTTTTTGCCTGATTCAGTGTCGTGGTTGATAGAACGAAAATAACCTACTAACACAAAACCAATGAAAGAAACAACAACAATAAACGAAAAGACGATAAAAAGCCGCGGGAGACTAATATCACTTAAGGGTTGGGTGGAGGAAATTCCTAGAATAACGCGAAAGGGAAATTCCACGGCCACCTGGTGAAAAAGTCACAAAATTCCTTTTAAAATGTTGAACGCAAAGAAATTAAAGGTTCAAAACATTTGGAAAATGGCATAGTATATTCAATTAAACAACTTAACTCACTTTATCGCTTTTGTTCAAAGCACTTAAGGGGTCTGATTTTGAAAATAACTCAATTACGGTCGGTACAATAAAGGAAACAATTAAGAGCACGCCCACAACAATGCCAAGGGCAAGCACGGAAATTTTGATTTTACGCATATATTTTTCCGTATGCTCCTGGTCGTTAGACATAATTAGTTTTAAGGCAAAATAGATAATAAAACCAATTGCAATTACTAAGCCAATTCCTAAGAACGCGGCACCAAATTTTCAGATTTGTGAGCCTATGCTATAAGCTTGTTTGTTAATTGTTTCAATTCCGATTTTTTGAGTTTCGGTTGGCGATGTTTCTGCTAATTGTGTTATGAAATTCATTTCATCCTTTCTAAAGTGAGTTTGGTGTTAATTTGCTAATGTTTTTCCCAAAAAATTCCCATTTTGGCAAAATTTGTGAATTTGTTTGTTTGCTTAGTTGGAGTGTGTAAATGAAAGCGCACCAAAATTAATGGAATGCTAAAGAATTTAAAAGCGTTTTCACTTTACTCTCTGCTTGTGTTGTAAGCTCGTCAAAATTAGCAATTGTTATCTCTAAACCATCACTTTGCGCTAACGCTTGGTTGAAAATGTTGTATTTGCGCTTTAGACTAAGGCCTTGGCTGTCTTGAAAAAAAGTTTGGTGGTACTTAGTCTTAAGTTCATTTTGCTCTTCCTGTGTGTTTAAAAGCACGTAAAGCAAAGGTAAAGCGACTTCTTGAATTTGGTCTAAGACTCACGCATAAGTGCCTGCAAACGCCAATTGTGGGCTCGTGGGGAAAAGCAATAAGTTAGGTTTAGTTTCATTACTAAGCATTAGACCAATAGTTCAATTTAACTGCGCAAAAGTTAACAATGCATCTAAGTAAGCTTCGATTTTGGCTTTGATGTGTACATCAGTACGTAAATCCTCTAAGTCATAATTAGTTCCTTGGTGTAAAATGTGTTGCATTAAAGCAATTCACTTTTGGGCGATGGCACATTGTAAAAACTGGGCATAAAAGATACTTCACCCTTGCTTTTTGGCGCCATCTTCGTCGTTAAAGTTAACTAACGCATTTTGCGGTGTCTGTGTGGCTAGAAAAAGGTCGGATTCGCTTCAGGAATTTGCAAAAGGTGCATTAAGCACCTGTTCCTTGGCAAACTGCGTCACAATATTTTGCTCATTTACGCGGTAAGTGCCGTTGGAGTCAAAGTCATCTAACGTATACGCGTTGCTATGGTTGGCCTTAAGCACCGCGTAAGGGGCAAAAGCTGCCGGATTTGCTTTGTCAAAGTCTTGTTTAATTTTGCTTAAGGCTTCAATGGTGGCAATACCGGTAAAACCTTGGGAAACAATGTCAAAAAAGTCCATATCGGCAAAGAATTTAATTAAAGGTTCATTGGCAAAAGGATTTTTAACATCGCTGGGGTTGTCGACTTGGTCGGGTAAAGTGTTCTGGGCACTTAAATTAAGATAAAAACTTATACTTTGGTAATAGTCTTGGAATTGCGCCTCTGTGGGTTCATTGGGGTTGTCTTCTGCTTGAGTGTCACAATAAGTTTGCGGTTCATTTTGCGCTGCATTTTCTGCAGCATGTTCGGAATTTTGGTTTGGTTCATTGTTGTCTCCTTGGCGAAAAAAGTTCACAGTGGCTTTAATTTCGTTTTTTTGTTCGCTGGTAAAGTGTTGGTTAAAAACGTGCTCTAAATTTGTTACTATGGACTTAAAGTTGATGCGGTATTGCGCATTTACTCCGTGTTGGTTTCAGATTGTTTCAATTAATGTAAACAAAGGCGTTAGCGCTTGGGTGCTAAGTTGGTTATCTGTTAGCGTAATTGTTGTAACGCGGGGAATTAATTGTGCTAATTCTTCGCTTGAATGCTGCGCTGCCTCGATTCACACTGGCGAAAGCACATAATTGTCTTGCTGTGCAATTCAAAAGTTTTGGTTTTGTACTGTCACTTGGCGCACGATCGGTTGGTTTTGCGTGTTGGCGGATGTGCTGATTGTGTCGCTGCTGCGTCGGGGTGCTAATGCCGCCCCGGCTCCTTCTCTAACGCTAAAACAACTTGTGGCAATAAGTGGCGTAAAACACAAAGGCGTTAACACGAAATGTTTAAGTTTTCGCTTGTTCACTTTGTTCACTGCGGGGCTGCGCAAAGTTAGCAAATAAACGTGCACTTAGCAAATTCTTCACTTGGCTTTGTGCCTCGGCTGGCAAAGTCGCCAAATAGTTATTCACAACTTGTTGGGGTGAAAGCAAAGTTTGAATGCGGTTGTTGGTATCGAATTGGGCGTATAAAACTTTGTTTTGTGTGTGAATATTGTTGCTTTGGAAAAATTCGCTTAGACTTGTAATTGGCTCGACGTCTTTGTTTGCATCGTTTAGCTTGTTTACAATTGCTTCAACCAGGTCGACTAAATGTTCGTTTGGTTTAGCTGCTGGTTTTGCTTTTTTAGCTTTCGGTGGTGTTTGCACAATGTTTAGTTGGGCGGCATAAAGTTTGCTTAGTGCCGCGTGGGCTTTCGGGTTTAGTGTTTTTAAGTGTTCGAAACAAACTTTAAGTTGGGCGCTGTCTAAACTATCACAAAAGATACGAATTACACTTCATTCCGCACAAAGATTAAAACCAAGAGGATTAGTTGTCTGCGGCAAAATTTGCAAATAAAGATAGTTAGTACTAAAGTTGTCTTGCACTCAAAACATTTGCTTTAAAAGTCAAAAGTGCTTGTTGGTGTGGTCTAACTTAACACCGTTTTGTGTGATTTGCGCAAACAAAGTGTCAAAGTGGTGCAAATTGGAACTTGTTAAATATTCTGTAAAGTTTGGTAACGCTTCGTTGTTGTCACAAATAGTTACAAAGTCTGCGCTAAGGTTGGCAAATTCGGGGTCGTTTGTTAGTTTTGGCTTAATTTGTTGTGCGTGTAAGTAAGACAAAATTGCGTTTTGTTCTAAGGGTGGTAAAGCGGCAAAATATTCCTGAATAATTGTGTGCTCCTGCACAAAATTTTGCTTGATGGTGCTATCTTTGCTTTTGGTTTTCCAAAACGTTAAGGAAACTTCGTTACTTGGTAAGTAAGTCAAAATTTCATTTGCAAACAAAAAGTCTTGAATTGATGGCGTGGTGTTTAAGTGGGAATTGATTTGGCTCATTTGTTCGACACTTAAATGCTTAAGTTCGGCAAAAGCGTTAGTTTTTTTAGTTTTTGCTGACATTTTTTAACTTTTTCGCCTTCTTGTTAAACTTCATCACGTTTTTGTTTCACAATTTGGAGTAAATTGACAAAACAAAGAATAAATAAACTAAACATAAATGCTCCGCTTGCTCCTAACACGGTATAAACAGCATACACAATTCCAATGTGTGGACTTGAACCAAAAAGCACAAACATTAAGGAGGCAACAAAACCAATTGCGGTAAGAAAGAACAAAGCAAGCATAACAATGAGTCAGTGTGATTTTTTGAAAGTTTTGTTGGTCTTGAATTTTGTCATAGCATTTCCTTTTGAGCAAGTTATCAAATGTGAGTGCTTAACTAACAAGCATTACGAAAAACCGTTACTTCAAGTGTTGTGTTTTGTATGCTAAATTTGTGAATAAGAGCTTGTTAGTTAAGCACCCGGTAATTAGAGTGCTAAGTAAAGGCTTGGGTCTAACTTTGAACTTAACCCTTTGTTTGATAACTGCTCCTTTCTGTAAAATTTCAAAGTCTGCTTATTCAGACGGTACAAAACTCATATAATTACTTTATGAAATTTAAAGATAAGTTTTTAATTGGTTTGTTAACCGTAGTAACTTTTGGTTTTTGCTGAGTTTATTGAAAAAAACAGCATAAAAAAAAGAACATCCAACAAGTTTCAACAATGGCTTTGCCTGGGTATGTTAATCTCAATGAATTAATTACTTTGCTTGGCGAAAAAGCCAATATTACAGAGGTGGATGCAACATTATCTAATTTAAAATTAGCGATTCAAGATAGACAAAAAGTGAACCTTGAAGCTTTAAAAAATCTGAAATATGTCTCGGGAATAATGGCGGGTGAAACTAAAATCACACTTGTTGTTGGCGATATTGCTCAAAGTCTCAAAAATGAGCTTGCAAAATTGCTCACAGCTTAAAATCAACTATTTCTTTGTAATGACTAGTAAATACTAGTCATTTTTTACTTTTAATTTTTAATATATATTAAAATTCTTTGCATTATGAAAGAGAATCAACAAAAACAAGCTAAGTTTGAACGGATTACAGAAGTCCAACGAGCAAAAATTAAACAGTCATTATTGACTTTTGGCACATTTTATCGTGTTAAAAGTTTGAGATGACAAATTGTTTTTACAGTTCTAATTGGAGCTTTGTTTGGTTTAACTCAGTATTTTGTTATCCAAATTACCGGACTTTATGAAATGGGTGTAGCTGCAATTAGTCAAGCAACAGCACGCCTTATGTATCAGGTTTTACCTTTTAATGAAGTTACACGTTTTATTATCTACAACACAATTTTCTGGTTGCTTAACTTTTTTGCTAATGTGCCGCTGTTTATTTTGGCTTACAAAAAAATAGGAAAGCGTTTTACACTTTTAAATCTAATTTTTATGATTTCAGTTACTGTTGTAGGTTTGATTATTTCAAACTCAATCTACGATTCGCAACATTTATATTTGTTTGGAAAATTAGACGAACATAATTTAATCAAATGAACTAGCGACAACATCGGTGACTTATCAATTTTAATTTATGGTTTATTGTGAGGTGGTTTACAAGCAATCTTTACAGCAATTTTATTAATTATTGATAGTTCTTCAGCTGGTTTTGATATTTTAAGTGTTTACTTATCAAGAAAAAAATTCCGTGATGTTGGTAGCTTTCTAATGTTTTTACACTTTGTATCATTCTTATTTGCTTACTTTTTTGGTAGTTATTTAACTAACGGACTAAAAGAAAATCAATGAGATATGCAACTATTATTTAGTCCTGCTTTTGTTGCGGGATTAATTATGGTGTTATTCAATGGTTGAATTTTGAATATGTTGTTTCCAAAGTTCAAAATGGTCAAAGTTGAAGTCATCACTTCGAAACCATGAGAAATCGTTGACAAAGTTAACGAACTTAAAGAGTATCGTTTTTCAACTAGCGTTAAAGAAATGGTTGGTGGCTTTACACGTACACCACAAAATGTTGTAATGACAACTTGTCTTTACATTGATGCAGCGCAAATTCTAGAAGTAGCTAACAAAGTTGATCCAAATGCTTTTATTATGATTTCTGACTTGAAAAAAGTTGACGGATATATGTATATTACACATTCAGAATACAAATATATTTTGAAAAAGAATCGTAAAAACAACACACAAAAACCACTTGGCGAACCAACAAGTAACACTACTTTAACAGCGACTTTACTAAATCCTGAGTTACCTAAACTCGAAACGAATTTAACTAATGTCGAAACTCAACTTGAGAATTTAAAAGCTGAACTCGAATTAGTTAAACAAGAAGTCCAAAAGACCGACACCGAAACAAAAACAAGCGACTAAATCGCTTGTTTTTAAATTTCTTAACTTATCGTGCAGAAATCACTTTACTTAAGTTTTTTTTCTTATCTTATATAATATAAAAATATCTTACAGACAGACTCTAAACTGAATCTGCAAAAATTTTATGAATATCCTTTTGTCATAGAAGTATTCGCAAAATTTGTATGAAAGGAAGTGTAATGTTAGATCTCAAAGAACCAGAATTTACCAAAAAAATACCAGTTCAACAAGATAGTTTTCAATGAACATATGAACAAACAGCTTGACAAAAAACCCAAACTGATGTCATCACCGAATTAATTAAACACAAACAAAAAGTTACTTCAGAGCAACCATTCCGTTTAGCAGCTAAAGCTGCATCTCTTACCTTTCAGGATGCATTTGTAAGAGAGGTTGTTAAACCGAGTGCAAACGAGTTTAGTATTTTGAATTTTAGAGTAATTGATCCAATTAAAATTACCAAAGAAGAATATACAAACGCATTAATGTATGGCAAAATTAGTTTTAAAGATTGAGAAAAATATTTTGACTGAAAAAACATCAATGTGCCTTTTAAAGTTAGACCTCACGAACCATACGATTTTGTAGTGGACTCGGCAGAAAAATTCTTAAAAAATTATCCGCTTTTCCTTGACATTAAACCTGAAGACGAAATTCAACTCGAAGATAATGTTGAATTACTTTTAAATGTGTTTTCCCCTAAAAAAGAAGTTTTGGAAGAAAATAAATTAATTAAAATTGTTGCTCAAAAATTTCCTAATCCATCGCTTAATGAAACAGTGATTGGCAAAAAAGTAGGACAAGAATATTCAGTAAATGATCCCGACAATAATCACCTTAAAATTGTGATTGTTAACGCCAAGAGAAAACAAAATGTTGAACTTACTGAAACATTATGTCAACAACACTTTCCTGAATTTGGCAGTTTAGAAAACTACAAAAATACTTTGGTAAATGACTTTTTAACAGAAAATGCCGTTAATTTATTAACAGAACACTGAGTTAATCTTTTAGACTACCTTGGCGGACAAGTTTATTTTGATATAGCAGATACGCCATATCGTAAAATTTTGTTCGAAAATGAAATTCAGTGACACAAAGACCATGTTCCTTTAGTTGGAGAATTGCTTAAAGATTATGAAACTTTAAGTTTTGTTGACAAAAGTGATGAAAAAAGTCAACAACTTAAATTTATGTTAGCAACTTTTAACAAACCAATAATTAAACACTTATTATTCGATCTTATTGAAAAAGACACACCAGAATTCGAATTAAGTGATGAGGAAAAAGAAAATTTCTTGCAATGATTCGTCCGTGTTTCACAAGATGATCCTTTTTCACCTGAAATGCAAGCCAGATTAGAAGATACTTTAAGATTCGTTCGTGTCGCTATGTATTCAGCAAAATACAATGAACCTGAACTTTACTACGAACTTAAACACTATCTTAAATGAAAAGCTTTTCAATAACATTTAAGCAAACAACATCCTGTGTGTTGTTTTTGCATTTTTTAAATTGATTTTTAATTTAATCCTACAAAATAGTAAGATTCGTAAAAGGAGTAAAAATGATTGAAGTTCAATCCTTAAGTAAAGTCTTTGTTGACAAAAAACTTTTTGAAAACGTGAATCTCAAATTTACAGCTGGAAATACATATGGAATTATCGGCGCCAACGGAGCTGGTAAAAGTACGTTTTTAAAAATTTTAGCTAAAGAAATCGAACCAACCAGTGGTCAAATCATTATTGAAAAAGGGCGCAGATTAAGTGTACTTAGTCAGGATCAAAATGCCTTTGATGATCTAGTTGTTACTGATGTAGTTATTATGGGTAACACTGACTTACACAAAATCAAAGAAGAAAAAGATGCTATCTACGCCAATCCTGACGCCACAATGGAAGATTACACCAGAGCAGGTGAACTAGAAGAAAAATACGGCGAACTTGGTGGTTGAACTGCAGAAAATGATGCTCAAGAATTACTTTCAGGACTACAAATTCCAAAAGACAAGTGAAATGTTTTAATGAAAGAATTAACAGCTAACCAAAAAATTAAAGTGTTATTGGCCAAAGCACTTTTTGGTAACCCTGATATCTTAATAATGGACGAACCTACTAACCACCTCGACTTGCGCGCTATTAAATGACTAGAAAACTTTTTAGCTGAATATGAAAATGTTGTGATTGTTGTTTCCCACGATAGTGACTTCTTAGACAACATTTGCACACACATTGTCGATATTGATTTTAATGAGGCAAAAGTTTACACTGGTAACTATTCATTCTGAAAAGAAAGTAGTGAACTAGCTCGTGAATTAATGAAACAATCAAACGCCAAAAAAGAACAACAAATTGAAAAACTTAAACAATTCATCGCTCGTTTCTCAGCTAACGCTTCTAAGTCACGGCAAGCTACGAGTCGGAAAAAATCACTTGAAAAAATTACTTTGGATGAAATTAAACCTTCTAATCGTAAGTACCCTTACATTGCCTGAGATCTTAATCGTGAACCTGGTAAAGATATTTTGAGTGTTGAAAACTTAACTTACGTAGATGAAAAAGGTAAAACTCTCTTTGAAAATGTTTCTTTCACCCTTTCTAAAGGTGAAAAAATGGTGTTGATTGGTGAAGATGACATTGCTAAAACTCGCTTTTTAGAATGTTTAATTGGTAAAATTCAACCAACTAGTGGCACAATCAAATGAGGACAAACCATTAAATTTACTTACTATCCAAACGAAAACAAAGAATACTTCCAAGAAGATATCACCATTTTAGAATGAATTTCCAAATGGCCTTTACTCAATTCAACCGAAGAAACTAAAGATGTTAGTGACCAGAGAATGAGGGGTTTTTTAGGTAGAATGTTATTCTCTAACGACTCTGTCTTTAAGAAGGTTAATGTTACTTCCGGTGGTGAAAAAGCTCGGTTAATGTTTTCAAGAATGATGTTACTAGAAGCTAACTTTTTAATTTTTGACCAACCACTAGACCACTTAGACGCCGAAAGCATTGATAGTGTGATTGAAGGACTTAAAAAATACAAAGGTGGTGCAATTTTTACTACTTACAACCGTGCTTTTGTAAATAATGTAGCGAACGTTATTCTTGAAATTGCTCCTGATAAAAGCTTTACCTATCACGGTACTTTAGACGAATACGAAAAAATTATGAATTATTAAATAAAAAAATCGCTTACTAAAGCGATTTTTTGTTTTCTAGAAATTAATTATGTTTATAACCAGTAATTGTAAATTGTCTAGCAGTGCTAGTAATATTGGTAGCTGAATCATAGAGAGCAAGTTCTAGTTCAATTTTGCCAGACATATCATTTGCTGTTTTTCTTAGCACTTTAATTACTTTGCCTGTACCAAAATCAAGCGTTTCACCACTTCGTGCGTACAAAACAACACCTTGATCAAAGTTAGCTTGCGCTATTACAGCAGAAGGGAATAATTCACTTTTGTTTTCAGGAGTGGTAGTTTCACCATCAAAATGTAAGTGATCAGCGTAATAAGCTTTTGCTAATAAGTTGTCTAATTCTTCTCTTTGAGTTTGCACATATGATGTTGTATAGAAGCCATCAAGAGTGTAAACTTGCGAAGAAAATGTTTCTCCATTAGCATCTTGTGCTTGAATTTGAAACGAATAAGTGCCTGTTTGTGTAGATTGCTCACTTGGAGTTGCACCGCGATCATCTTTTTTAACATTAATTAAGGTATAAGTATATTGTGAAAAGGGAACAAACTCACCTGCATTAAGCGTTAAATCAGCAAAGGTTAGATTCAATTCACTTGGTAATAATTGCTTGTTTTTAGTATAAATAACTGCTGCAATTCGTTCAAGATCTTTTTTCAAGTATGACTGTGGTAAGTTTAGGCAATTTTTCAAAACAATGGTTTTACTTTTACTACTTAACTCATTTTCTTTTAAAGTTAAGGTGAGTTCTAAATTGCCGTCACGATCAAAAGGAGTTTTCGTGGTAATAATTACTTTAACACCATCAGGCAAAGTGATTTTTGTGGCTTCTGTGTGTGTAGAATCTCGATAAAAAGTGAACTCCTCCGTTTGCGCTTGCGTAGCAATTTCTGAAGGTAAAAATACACTTTGTGTTGGTGCTGTGGCACCACTTTTTGTTCAAGTCACACTAGCAAAAGTATCAAGCAGACTGTTTAAAGTTGCAATTTTGTTGTGTGTTTCCAAAGTCATTAAGTTAGTAATTGGAGTAGGTAACACACGTTTACTGGTGTCATTGGTGTTCTTAAGAGCGATGCTTACTTCGACTTTCAATGTACCTTTTTGGTCATCTGGGATTAAATTAAGATCGTAAACAAATTGGTCTTTTTGTTGATACGGAGAACCTTTAAGATTGAGTAATTGAATGTCCGCAGGTTTAATTTCACTTGGTAAGTAGTCTGCCGTATTCTTTTGTGCAATTAATTTAGCACTACCAATGCTAAGCAATTCATCTGAAATCAATTTTGCCACAGTTTCGTCTTGAGTTGCTTCTTTTAAAAAACCTGACATTGTAAAAGTGCGTACTGTTGTACTTGTGTTTTTTGTAAATGTAACTTGTACTACTGCAATTCCTTGAATCATATCTGTATTGCTACTAATAATTTTATAAGTAGTTGTAACAGCAGGGTTTTTTAAAACAAAAGGAATGGGTGTAGTTTGACCTTCAGTTTGAACATTAAGTGAAAAATCAGCAACATTAAGTGCGCTTACTTTCGTTGTTGCTTTTTGCGCCTCTTGTGCGTAAGCAAGAGTTAAAGGCGTTGTTTTAATTTCTTCGACAAAAGTTGCTTGTTCAACTCTTTGTTCATTTTTCTTAGTTAATAGCACCGCAGGAACTGCACAAGTAGTTCCAACTAAAATCGCACCTAATGCTGTGGTGAGAAAGACTTTTCCTGGTTTCATAAAGTACTCCTTTAAATTGGTAAATGAATACTATATAAATAAGTAAATATTGATTTATTATATATTAATAAGTATTTTTTAAGAATTTTGCTAAATAAAGCTTAAAAAAATGAAAAACTAACATTTTTTCACATATTTGACTCGAAAAGATGTTTGGAAAAGTTTTCCATAAAATTTTATTTTTCTTTGTTTGTTATTTTAGGTTTTGTTGTCTTTCTAACCTTCTTCCTGGCTGCGAAAAGAGCGAAAAACAAACAAAAACATATTTTTGTATTATTATATTTATTTATTAGCTTATTTTTAAATAGAGGTAGTATGCAAAAACGTTTAGTAAGTGGGATTAAACCAACCGGTAATTTGACTCTGGGCAATTACATTGGTGCTCTGAAAAATTTCGTGAAATTGCAAGATCAATATGATTCGTATTTTTTTGTGGCTGACTTACACGCCTTAACTACAGGCACAATCAACTCTAAAGAGCTTTACCAAGCTCGCTATGAAATTGTTGCTATGTATTTAGCTTGCGGACTCGATCCAAACAAAGCTACAATTTTCTTTCAGTCTGACTTGGTTGAACACGCCGAAACACAATGACTTTTTGTAAGTGAAGTCGCCATTGGCGAACTATACCGTATGACTCAATTTAAAGACAAGAGCCAAAAGTTAGCAAAACAAGACAATGGGACAGAAAAAATTCCAGTTGGCTTATTGATGTATCCAGTGCTAATGGCTGCTGATATTTTAATTTATAACGCAGATGTAGTGCCTGTTGGTGAAGATCAAAAGCAACACCTTGAACTCACACGCCAAATTGCACAACGTTTTAACAAAAATTACAAAACTAAATTCACAATTCCTAATGGTATTGTTCCACCTGTTGGTGCAAGAATTAAATCTTTAACTAATCCAGAAAGTAAAATGTCGAAGAGCGAAGCAAGTTCAAAAGCAACAATTTACTTACACGATGATCCTGATGTAGCTTACAACAAAATTATGAAAGCTGTCACAGATAGTGAAAACAAAGTTTACATTGCCGACCACAAACCTGGTGTAGTTAATCTTCTACACATTTATGCCGCCTTGACAGACATTTCACTTGAAGCTGCTGCTGATCGTTTCAAAGATGCTAATTATGTTGAATTTAAACAAGCAGTCGCACAAGTGGTAAAAGATGAATTAATTAAAATTCAAACTAATTATGCAAAAGTTAAAAACCAAGTCCACGCAGTCGTAACTGCTGGCGCTACTAAAGCTAAGCAAATTTGCGCCCCAATTGTAAGTGATCTCAAAGCTAAAATGGGTTTCAATTAACTAACAATACTAGCAAATAGTTATTTCCGCAACAAAACAAAGGAAGAAAAGAAAATGAAAATTCATGCAGATAAACAACTAAACCATACCACCAGTCACCTTTTAGGTGCTGCTGTTGAACAACTTTATCCTGGTGTTAAACTTGGGTTTGGCCCAGCTACCGAAGAAGGCTTTTACTATGACTTTGAGTTTCCAACGCCAATTAGTAATGAAGAGTTAGCCAAAATTGAAAAGCTGATGAAAAAATTAGTAGCTCGTAATTTAGTGACAATTCAAATTCCAGAAAGTCAATACAGTTTTGACAATAAACCCTATAAAAAAGAACTCTACGACGAATTAAAAGCAGCGGGTAAAGAAATTACTTTTTATGCTTTGCAAGATCCCTTGAATAAAGAAATTGTCTTCAAAGACCTTTGTGCTGGTAACCATACAGAAAGTACAAAAGTAATAAAAAACTTTAAATTGCTTTCGCTTGCGGGTGCCTACTGACGTGGAAATAGTGACAATATTCAACTCACTAGAATTTATGGTACCTCTTGACACAAAAAAGAAGAGCTAGATGCTTACTTAACTTTACTCCAAGAACGTAAAGAACGTGACCACCGTAAAATTGGTAAAGAACTTAAAATCTTTGCTTTTGACCAACTTACTGGTCAAGGTTTACCAATTTGACTAGAAAACGGAATGTATATTCATAACGAAATTCGTGATTTAGTTCTTAAGAAAGACCGTAAGTATGGTTTTACCGAAGTTTTAACACCACACTTTGGTAACGAAGAACTCTACAAAATTAGTGGTCACTTAGCTCACTATAAAGATGATATGTTTGCACCACTCATTGTTGAAAACGAACGTTTAATTCCAAGACCAATGACTTGCCCACACCACATTGTGTGTTACCAAATGGAAAAACGTTCTTACCGCGATTTACCAATTCGTTACTCGGAACAAAGTCAACTTTATCGTTATGAAAAATCAGGTGCACTTACTGGTCTTGAAAGAGTGCGTGGTATGCTTTTAACTGAAGGACACTTGTTTGTGCGTGAAGACCAAATTGACCAAGAAGTTAAAGCGATGTACGAATTAATCAAGGAAACACTTGAAATTTTCAAAATCGAAATTAGTTACATTTCACTTTCACTCCGTGATAATCAAAAAGATAAATACTTCAATGATGACAAGATGTGAAACTATGCTGAAAAGAAACTAAAACAAGCTTTAGATGATTTGGGTGTTCCTTACGAAGAAAAATATGGTGAAGCAGCCTTCTATGGTCCAAAAATCGACATTCAAATTGATACGGCTTTAGGCCATGAAATTACAGTGTCAACGATTCAACTTGACTTCTTACAACCAAAAAACTTTGACATTACTTATGTAGATCACAATGGTCAAGAAGTGCGACCAGTGATGATTCACCGCGGTTTAATCGGTACCTATGAACGTTTTGTGGCAATTTTACTCGAACAAACTAAGGGTAATTTACCATTCTGACTTGCACCAAGACAAATTTCAGTGATTCCGGTAAACAACCTTGAAAATCTTGCTTACGCACGTGAAGTTTATAATGAATTATTTGAACACAATTTCCGTGTAAAACTAGATGATAAGGATGAACGCTTACCAAAGAAAATTAGAGAAGCTCAAATTAATAAAGTTAAATACCAAGTTATTTTAGGTGCTAAAGAAACCGAAAGTAAGACTATTTCTTATCGTGAATACGGTAAAGAAGAAACTATCAACTTACCATTAACTGAATTTATTAGTTTACTAACTCACAAAAAACTAAAATATGAGTAAAAACGCTAAACAACCTAAACAACCAACAACTTACAGTTACAAAGCCTTAACTTCAACCTTATTTTTTATCATTTTCATTATCTTACCCTTAACAGCAATTTATATTACTGGGACAAACGACATCGGTAACAACAATTTAATTAAAAATTTTTGAATTGTTTTTGGCTGTACCTATGGTATAGGATTATTCGCAATTTTGTTAGATTTTCTCTTAGTTAAATTAAAAGTTTTAAACGCACGTTCATTTAACTTTTCCGTGCCGATGGTTGTCTTATTTTGTTTTATGACACCAACTGCCTATGTGTCAGGCTTCCCGTTGTATGCGCGTGTAATTGTGGTGTTTGTGCTTGTAGTTATTGTCACTTTACTAATGAACATTTTAATTACCAAAATCGAAGCTAAGAAAAACTAATTCAACTTGCCAAAAAAACAACTGCAAAGTTGTTTTTTTTATTTTGTTGTGCATGCAAAGTTATACGTTAGTCCTGGAAAAATAACCATACACGAATTCTATAATTTACAGGATGTTGGTGAATATTTAGATAATGAAGTTAATGTGATTAACAACCAAGCTAACAACATTACCTTCACCGCACACATTCTTAAAGACTTTAGAAATAGAGCGCAAATTTTCCTTAACTTGTTAAACATTGATCCAATTTATGGCAAGAGCGGTGAAGTCAAAAATTCACTAAAAGCTTCAACTGATTTGTTAAGAAAAGATCTTGCGTTGTCAGATTTAAGCCAATTCTATAGTTATCTACGTGAATTTGCTAGTGAGAAATTTAGCTTCGCAACACTCAAAGACAATGCAGTAGCTAAAACTGCTTTAGCAAACCTTCTTGCTACTGGCGATAACAATGCGCCAAGTGTGATCAGTGAATCTGTTCCTGAGTCTGGATTAACCTATAACTCAATTTTTGGGCTCAACCAAGTTGTTCACGGAGTAACGAATAATAACTTTAGAACTTACTTAACAAACATTCAAACTAACCTTAACACGCACAATGTGTTAGAAGATACAACGGAATTTGATTTAAGTTTAATTACTGGTTCAGGTTCGATTTCAACTAACACTAACACCAAGTTCCACTGGTTAGATGTAACTAATGACACTAACTTTAAAGATCTTTTCACTTTCTTCTATGGTCTAAAAAAATCACCGCAAGGTTCAGCTATTGAGTGAGAAGTTAATGGTCAAAAAGTTCTTGGTAGTGAATTAAATCCTGCTAACACCAGAATTAAGTTATTAGTAAGAAGTAAAGATAACGTGCTCAACTGGTGAAAATATGGTAGTTCGACTACTCCAGAAGGCACAACTTTTGAAAACGGAACTAACATTAGAACCATTTTAACTAAAGCAAGAGTTGAAAAATTAATTGGTAACCAGTGAGTGATAAGTCAAATCACACCAAACATTTTGATCAAACCACACCTTGCACACATTGACTTAACCAAATTATTTAGCAATTTAACTTCGAGAGTAACCTCAGCTAACACTGCCCAAGTACT
The DNA here is from genome assembly GCF_900660705.1 of Mycoplasmopsis columbinasalis. NCBI lineage: Bacteria > Bacillati > Mycoplasmatota > Mycoplasmoidales > Metamycoplasmataceae > Mycoplasmopsis > Mycoplasmopsis columbinasalis. The sequence goes on along the minus strand of NZ_LR215043.1, from coordinate 773,794 downwards.
CTTTGATTTAAATAACACTTATGACAATGTGAATTGAAGTTCAAGTGAAAACCAAAAAACTTATGCTAAGTATATAGTGCAATCACTTTATGATCGTCTTGTTGCCAGTGAACACAACGAAGGTGACCAAGGGGTCTACCTTAACAAGAATCCTGACTGAAGTAAGGATCCATATTTAGCTTACTCAGAAAGTTCTGTGGAAGTGAAAAATGCGTGAAAAACCTTCATGCCAAAATACCACAACAACTTCTTTAAATTAGAAGGTGAACGCATTATTCAAGGTAACTACCAAATCGGTGCTACCGGTAAATCATTTAGTTCACTTTACCTTGATTATGACAACCAAATTGTCAAAATGTCACCTGACTTCTCTAACAATGAGTTAAATGTGGTCATTACTGTCCCAACTTTCTTTAATTCGTTGCCAAAATACCCATATGCTGTCACCAATGATAGTTTGGCCGCGCTTGCTAAATTCCCAACCAAACCAAATTACGTAGAACCTTGAATGAAATATTTATATGACGATGCTGCCAATGGTGGTCGTTACAACACCGTCTATGCTGCGCAAAATGACAATTTATTGGAAGCCTTAGAATTAAGTAATAGTTCTTGATACTTACCAGACAGAATTGTGTCTGACAACAACTTGCCAAAAGAACAATTTTTATCAAAATTAGCTTTCTTGCACTCACCACTTGCTTCAGATATTAAATATCTTGAAGCGCAACAAAAAATTCTTTACTTAATGGCAAAGTGAACACAGGTAGCTGATGGAAATTCTAACTATGCAATGATGTTGATACCACAAATTTATACCGACACGAGTGAACAAAGTAATATCTATCGTCTCGGTAGTTTTAACACTTTAAGTTATCGTGATAGTTATAGTTACGATCAAGTTGCTGGTACTGGTCAATGAGGTACTGCTTTGTATGGTGCACAAGTGTTCTACTTTAACTTTAAATTCAATGTTAATGCTAACGGTCAACTGGCTGCTTATCCAAAAGCTACAGAAACTTACACCTACTTACCATCTGGTGTGTTCCAAGCTAACTCAATTAGTAACTTCGAACCTTACAAAGACCCTGCTAGTGGTAAATACTTGCGTAGTCGGATTATTGAAAACTCGGGCGCTACTAAAGTTAGTGATTACTTTGGTGTGACTTGAAAAGTGGATTCCCCAGAAACAAAAGGTGGTTTTGCCTTTGATGTTGATGATGGCGGCAAAACAGTAACAGCGAGTGACTTTGTGAAATTTATTAGTTACAACACCATTGTTAATTCAAATCGGCGTTTTGACTACAAAAACACCAATCGTGATGCTGTGTATGCCACTGCCACAACTTGAAACGCTTTTGGACATCAAAACTTTTATAACGATGTTGCTTTCAAACCAGGCGTTCGAAACCAAACACGTCGTCTTAAATTGGAACCAACTCACATGAAAATTATGCATTTAAACAACTCAGGTAATGCACTTATCTACTTAAATGCGCTTGGCGATGGTGTCATCTATCGTTCAACCTTAACAGTTAATAACCCTAACTTAATTAGTGAGAGCGACCTTTTAACTTCAAACACCTCAATTGGAAGTACTTTTGGTTGGTCAAAATACTGAAATGTTGGTAATAACACACCATATGACGGCTTTAATTCCACCACAGAAATTTGAGTCGATGGTGATCACATTTTTGCCGACAGTGTCTTTCCAGCTAATCGTGCTAGCTTCACTGATCAAGGTTACTACTGAAAATGATTACCTTACGAAAACAACACTACTGTAGTCACAGCGGCAAAAAATAGTTTTGTTAAAAGCATTAAATTCAACACTATTGATTATTAATTAACAAAAAACACAATGCTTAACTAAGCCTTGTGTTTTTTTCTGCAAAAATTCACAACTTTTTGCTTAAATTTTATTTAAATATGTTGATAATATATGTCTAACAATTAGAGAGGTATAAATGGAAAGAATTCAGCAAGGTTACACCAACAAATCTTTTCGTGATGGTAAATTTTTTTACCAAGAAAAAAATTACACTGGTTTTAACCATCACCTTGATTACAGTTTGCTTACTCAGTTTTCATTTGTGCCCCGTTTAATTGCTAATCAAAGGGAATTCTCCAAATGAGAATATATTGATGGTAGTGTACCGGAAATGTCGGAACAAAATTTAAAGCAAATTGCTCAACATTTAAATACTTTACATCTGAGCAAACTTAAGTTTCCGGCTAATAACTTAGTTGCTAGAATAAATCATTATTTAGCAATTATTAAGCAAAAACACTTGCCAAGGGCTGATTTACCGCACATTTTCCAACTCAAGACGCAAATTTTTGACTTTTTAGCACAAAACCAAAATATTTGGCCTTTGCACAATGACCTTTGACCTATTAATTTGGTTGAAGATTCACACCATCAAATTTACTTTGTGGATTGAGAATATGCCACAATGGGTGATATTCACTTTGAACTAGCCTATTTTATTGAAGCATCCAAGTTAAATTTACAACAAGAAACATTTTTACTTACACACTTTGACTCGATTAACCAACAAAGATTAATTCAAAATAAAATCATTGTAAATTATCTAGTTGTCTTATGAGCCTTAGCACAAATTCAGCTTCCTTTTGAAATCGAGCAATATCTAAAAAAAATAGATAAATTAAATGAATTGTTGTAAAATTTAAATATTAATTTTATATTTTATTCATATAAATAATCATACTAGTATTAGGAGTAAAAAAATGAGTAACAATTCAGTAAGTTCAGTAAACCAACTTCAATACAAAAAATTAAGATTTTCTTTATCAATTGTTTGACTCGCAGTTATTTTTACTGCTGTTATCACTTTATTTGCTGCTTTATTAGCTTTTGTAAATTTTGAGTCTATAGATAATAAGTTTGTAGCCTTCTTACTTACAACTGCTGTAATATTTTTTGGTTTTATACCAGATCAAGCAAAAAAACATTCCAACTTACTTTGGAGAAAACGCTGCTACAACAAGTAGTGTGGTATTAGCATTAGTTATGATCTTACTTGTGGTTTTAGCTGTTGCATGCTCGATTTTTGTAATAATTAAATATTTTGAAAAATCAAAAGGTAGAAGTATCTTTTCACTAGTGTTAGTTGTTCTCATATCTATTTTTCTAGTATTAGCTTTATTGTCATCAACTATAAATACTAAATTATCGTCAACCTTCTTATTTAGCTATGGTAATTTATTATGAAGTGGTTTATTATTTGTGGCATTACTAATTCAAGCAATTTTAATGGTATACGCAAGAATGAGCAACAAAGAAGAAGCTTACCAATTTGTATTAAGAAAAATTAAAGAACAAAGATAATTTATTCATACAAAAAAAGAAAACATTTACTTTGGTAGATGTTTTTTTTATATTTAAATCAACATACACGGAGAAAAAAATGCAAAGCAATATAACTCATCTTAAAAGATTTAAATTGATCGCAAAATCACTTTCATCACTTTATGTTAAGCAATGTGCTAAAAAAATGCAAGATGATGAGAAAAAGGGAATTCTTAAAGCAAGCACGATTTACAATTACATTAAGAAATTGCGTGTTTTTGACCAAATCGAAATTTATGAAAGTAACTCCCAGCTCCTTAAGTTTCTTAAAAATTTTTTTGCTAACATTAGCAAGGATCAACGTTTACAAGGCTTTAAACCAGTTTTTATTTACTTATACAAACGAATTTTAAAACGATACGATAACTTCAAAAAAATTGAAGTTGAAATTGAAAATATTCTGCGTTACAAAAGTGAACAAAGACTTGCAATCAAACGTTTAGGAGGATACACGGAGTTACAATTTAATATTTTGCAAAAGGAAGCCAAGCAACTTAGTGATAACTTTTGTTTTATTTTTTTTATTTATGCTTATAACGGGATCAGATTAAGCGAATGGGAAAACATTAACTTTCGTCAATTACTTGAGCACGGAGAAACTATTATTGGTACCCTCAAACACAATAACAAACGATATGTGCGAATGCCACAATTTACCAACAAAGCTGAAGCAGAACATTTTCGGCAAATTTTGAAAACGAATTTAACTTACTTCCAAAAACTCAGTGCTGAACAAATCGGCGATAAATTTAAAATGTTTAGTCGAAAAATTAAAAAACAATATGGTGACATTTTTGTCAACAAAACTATTTCTACACACGTGCTAAGACATCACGTTATCACAAACTGAGCTCAAGAGGGCGCCTCAAGTTCAGAAATTAAAGGGCTTTCTGGTCATAAAAACACTACTATTTTGGAAAGTACTTACATCAATTTAAGCCCTAACAAAGTTAAAACCATCTGAAACAAATTTTCTAAACCGTTTGCAGATATTAATGTGCAATTCAATAAATTTATCGAAACCGCCTATGGTATAAACCTAAACGTCGACAAGCATATGCAAACACAAACTAATTATCACAGTCAAGAAAGCACTAACGAAATTTTTACAACTAACAACAAAGATCTCCAGATCATCAAGAATTTGTTATTTAAAATTTACGAATTACTAACGAAAAAAGATTTTTTTGAATCGTAATTTGCAAAAGAAGCGCAATTTCTGCAATTAAAACAAAAACTATAATTTCCAGGACACTGGTGCTTATTTAGAAATTCCAACTAACGTTTTCGACAACGGCAAATTCACTGCTCATATTCTCAAAGACTTTAGAAACAGAGTACAAATCTTTCTTAATTTACTTAACATTGATCCAATTTATAGTCAAACAAGCGAGACAAAAAACTCGTTATTGGCTTCAACTGATTTGCTCCGAAAAAACCTTACAATGTCAGATTTAGCTCAATTCTATAGTTATCTACGTGAATTTGGCGGTGAAAAATTTGTTTCACAATTCCTTCAAGACAACACCATCACAAAGAATGCCTTAACAAACATTTTGGCTGCCGGTGATAACAACGCGCCAGCTGTAGTAACTCCAAGTTCACAAACAGCTTTGGCAACTTACAACTCAATGTTAGGTGGCAATAAAGTTGCTCCAGGCATCACTAACGATAACTTTGCAAACTATCTTAATGACGTAAAAGAAAATCTTGGCACAAAAAATCCTTTAGAAGACACAAGTGAATTTGATCTTAATTTAATTAGTGGTGCTGGTGTAATTTCGACTAACGAACACACTAAATTCCACTGAATTAATGTCACAGGTGATGATAAATTTAAACATCTGTTTTCATTCTTCTATGGTATTACCGGTACGCTAGACGGTACAGCTGTAACCTGAGAAGTTAATGGTACAAAAGTTGCTGGTAGTGAATTAAATCCTGCCAACACAAGAATTAAGTTATTAGTCAAGAGTAAAAACAATGTGTTAAGTTGATATCGTTACCAAAACGGTACAGCTGAAGGGGTTAAAACTAACAACAACACTGTTCGTGAAATTCTTACCAAAGTACGGGTAGAAAAATTAGTTGGTAACCAGTGAGTAGTTAGTCACATCGTACCAAATTTAATCATCAAACCAAACGCTGTTAACTTTGACTTATCAACCTTGTTCGCGAACTTGAATACGCGGGTAACTTCCTCAGCTAATCGTCATTACCTAGCTAATTTAAATGCAGAGTATGTCTTAGGAGAGAATGAAGAATGGACTAACCCACTGGTACAAAATAAATACATTCAAGCCTTTGTCTCAGCAATTTATGACAAATTACCAGTAAACCAAACTAATATTGGCGACCAAGGTGTTTACAAACAAACCGAAGAAAGTCTTGCGACTGGTCAAGATCCTTACCTTGAATTCACCACTACACCAACTGTCAAAGAAAAAGCAGCGTGAAAAACTTTCATGCCAAAATACCACAATAATTACTTTAAGATGGAAGGTGAGAGAGTTATCACAGGTAACTATAAAATAGGTTCAAACGGTCAATCATTCTCTTCATTATGACTTGACTATGACAACCAAATCGTGAAAATGGCTGTCGATAAATATCACGGTGAATTAAATGTGGTGGTGACAGTGCCAACTTACTTCCAAAGCTTACCGAAATTACCTTCTAACGTGCACAATAATGATGTTTACACAATCTTAAGGTTTGATAATGTTGGTGAGCAACCTAAGTTTGGTTCGCCTTGAATTAAAGCAATTAACGATCGCAACAACACCACATTTAATAACCACGCAAGATATAGTTCGCAAACTGATAACTTATTCGAAGCCTTTGAACTTAATAACTCAATTTACTACTTACCTACATGGGAAAGTGCCGAAGGTATTAAACAAAAACTTTCACAAGTTGCCTTTAGTTTGTCACCATTAAGTTCACGTACCAACCAACTTGATGTCAACAGACAACTTGTGTATAATGTTGGTAAATTTGGTTTCCACAACGATGGTTTGTGAAACTATGCTCAAGTGCTCTTACCGATGGTTTTAACAACTTCACACGTCGACTTAAGCGTGTACAACAATTTAGACTTAAGTACTGAATATCGCTTTGACGAATCCACTCGTCAACCACTACGTGGCTCAGCACTTTTTGGTTCTCAAGTGTTCTACTTCAATTTTAAATTTGAAGCTGACGCTCAAGGTAAAATTTATGCTTATCCAAAAGCAACTGAAACTTACACCTACTTGCCATCAGGTGCCTTCCAAGCTAACGCAATTAACAATTTCGATGGTTATAAAGATGCAGCAACTGGCAAATACTTAAGAAGTAAAATGATTGAAGCTTCTGGTGCCGGTAAAACAAGTGATTACTTTGGTGTAACCTGAAAAGTTGATTCACCAGAAACTAAAGGTGCTTTCGCTTTTGATGTTGATGATGGCAGCAAAACTGTCAGCGCGGAAGATTTCAACAAGTTCATTAGTTACAACACTATTGTTAACTCAACTACACGTTTTGATTACTTCAATACTGACCGTAACACAGTGTATGTATCTTCAAAAAATTTATCGGAATTACTTGAGCAAAACTACTTCTATAACTTGTCATTTACCCCTAGTGAATACAACCAAACACGTCGGCTTAAGTTAGAACCAACTCACATGAAGATTATGCACTTTAACAACTCAGGTAACTCGCTAATTTACCTTAATACTTTAGGTGATGGTGTCATCTATCGTTCAATGTTAACGGTGAACAACCCTAACTTAATTAGTAACACCACAACTTTAACTAATAGTACAGCGGCTAATAGTTGGTTTAACTGAGAACGATACTGAGATGTTGGTAATGGTACTGTGTACAATGGTTTCCCAGACGCTACTACAGAAATTTGAGTCGATGGTGATCACATTTTTGCTGATAGCATATTCCCAGACGATCGTTCTACCTACCGCAACCCTGGTTACTACTGAAAATGATTACCATACCAAAACAATACTAATGACATTAGTGCAACCAAGGCAAGATTTGTCAAAAGTATTAAGTTTACGCCAATTCAATACTAAACCAAAGAAACAAAAAATGACTCGTACGCACGAGTCATTTTTAAAACTTTTATTTTTTGTTATCCAAGTTGGTTTTGAGGATGTTAAGAAAAGCTTCTTGAGGCACTTCAACCGAGCCAAGCATTTTCATCCGTTTCTTACCTTCTTTTTGTTTTTTAAGTAACTTTTGCCGTCTAGTGACGTCACCACCATAAAGTTTTGCCGTTACGTCTTTCCGGTAGGCTTTAATTGTTTCCCGGGCAATAATTTTGCTGCCAATAACAGCTTGGACTGGTACTTCAAAGTTTTGGCGTGGAATTTCTTGTTTGAGACGCTCACACAAATCACGCGCTCGCGGATAGGCTTGGTCACGCTGCGTGATAATTGAAAAAGCATCAATTTTATCACCGTTAAGTAAAATATCGACTTTAACCAAATCACTTTCCTTGTAACCAATGACTTCGTATTCAAAAGATGCATAACCTTTCGACAAGCTCTTTAAGCGGTCAAAGAAATCCAACACAATTTCAGCTAAAGGCATTTCGTAAACTAAGCGCACACGGCTTTCGTCGATATAATCAAGGCTTTGGTAAATACCACGTTTGTTTTGACAAAGTTCCATAATGTTACCAATGTATGTGGTTGGCAAAATTAAAGTTGCTTCAATGTAAGGTTCTTCAATTTTTTGAATTTGCGTACGTTCTGGCAAAAGCGATGGGTTGGAAATGCTTTCCACGCTGCCATTAGTTAAATACACTTTGTATTCGACTGACGGTGAAGTAGCAATAATTCCAATTTTATACTCACGATTTAAACGTTCCTGCAAAATTTCCATGTGTAACATACCAAGAAAACCTACACGGAAACCAAAACCAAGGGCTTTTGAAGTTTCTTGTTCTCAAGTAATCGAACTATCACTTAAAGAAATTTTTTCCAAACTTTCTTTGAGTTCCATGTAGTCGCGTGTGTCAACTGGGTAAAAACCCGGTGAAAACCACTGGTTGTTTTTTCTTGTAACCTGGTAAGGGTTCTCAGGCTGGATTTTCTACAGTCGTAATAGTGTCCCCTACGTGAACTTCTTTCGCATCGCGAATAGTAGCAGCCACCCAACCAACTTCCCCTGCTTCTAAGAATGGTTTCTTAGTTTCTTTTGGATTGCGCACACCAAGTTCAGCTACGTTGTACTCAACACCATTTGACATAAATTTGAATTTTTCGCCGACATTTAGCTTGCCTTGAAAAATTCTCACTAGCAAAATCACACCACGATATTCATCAAAGTACGAGTCGAAAATCAAGGCACGTAATGGTTTAGAATCATCAGCATTAGGTGGCATCGGCACGTATTTTTCAATGGCTTCTAGTACGGCTTCACAATTTAAACCGGTTTTAGCTGAAATTGCCACTGCGTGGGAAGTATCAAGACCAATGACTTGTTCAATTTCTTGCTTGGTACGTTCCACATCGGCTGATGGTAAGTCAACTTTGTTAATAATTGGAATGATTTCAAGGTTGTTTTCAAGTGCCAAATAAACGTTTGCTAAAGTTTGCGCTTCGATGCCTTGGGTAGCATCAACAAGTAACAAAGCACCCTCTGAAGCTGCTAAAGAACGAGAAACTTCGTAAGTAAAATCAACGTGACCAGGCGTGTCGATTAAGTGAAAAATATAATCTTTGTATTTGATTTGCACGGCATTTAACTTAATGGTAATGCCTCGTTCACGTTCAAGATCCATTTGGTCAAGAAACTGGTCATCCATGTCGTGCGCACTCACTGTTTCAGTAAGTTCTAAGATTCTGTCAGCTAAAGTACTTTTGCCATGATCAATGTGAGCAATAATTGAAAAATTTCGAATTTTTGTTTTATCCATAGTGTGCGTCCATTTTTCTCTAATTAATCATTTAAATTTAAATTAAGAGTATAAATTAATGTTTATATATTATAAGGTATTCAGATATCTAACTATAAATTAGACCTAAAAGAAAAAAGCAACTAAATAAATTAGTTGCTTCTAGAACAGAATTAATCTGCAGTGACATTAAATTTAATGTTTTTCACAAACGCATTTTTGGTGTTAGCAATATCTTGCGTGTTGTTTTCGTAAGGCAAGTAAGTATAGTGTGAACCGATATTTTGAAAATAATCATCATTATTTCTATTTAATAAACCTAACAAGTGATTTTGTGAGTTTCACAACTCAGTTGTTTTACCAGGTATACCATAATCAGGAGTGCTTGTCGAAATATTGTAAGAATCACGGAAGACAGTTTCAGTATCGAGGTTAGTTGTGCCTGTGTAGAGTTGATTATCCGAAATTAAGTTTGAGTTATTAACACTTAACATCGAACGGTAGATGACACCATAACCATAAGGATTGTCGTAGATGAGTGAGTTACCTGAGTTGTGGAAGTGCATAATTTTCATATGCGTAGGTTCAAGCCGCAATCTTTGAATTCTGTTTTCTGTGCTTCAATTATCAATTACTGTTTGGTAAGGAATTTTAGCTCCACTAGAATTACCACCTGGGTTAAATTGACGGAAGGCGCCATTGTTTTCACTTGACATTTTATATTCGAAACGTTTAGTTGTATCAACTATTACGTTGTAACTAATGAATTTGGTGAATTCTTCTGGTGTCACGGTGCGTTTAGCATCGTTGACATCAAAGACGAAACCACCTTTTTGCGTTGCACTGTTAACTGCTCAGACTGTGTCGAATCATTCTGTACTTTTGGCATAACGACTTGCATCAAAGTTATTGCTCCGTAAAACTTGGCCGCCCATACCTGCGGGAGTTCAGTTGTCAAGGATATTAGCAAGGAAGGCTGCTGATGGTAAGTAAGTGTAAGTTTCAGCATTTTTCACATATGCTGAGAGGTTACCGTTGTTAGCGTCAACGTTGAACTTGAAGTTAAAGTAGAACACTTGTGCACCAAAGTTAGCAGTGGCAAGTTGTTGGTTTTCTGCGCTACCAACATGTCTGTAACTATCAGCATAAACAAGTGAGTTGTGGCCACTTAAGTCGACCATTGTTGAGTCAGTCATAAATGAGTGTGCACTGTCTGAATCAGGTGCGCTGGTATTGTATTCTTTGTGGTAATTAGGAAAGTTAAACTGGAAGTTTCGCAAGTAAGTTCAATCTGGATCAGAAATTACAGATGCACACTGTTAACATAAACTAATTTAACTGTGTCCGACACACGTGAAGCTAATGGCCCCATCATTGAAGCATATTTGCTTACGTAAGTATCTCAAGTTGAACCTTTGTCCAAGGTTGGTGTTGAGTTAAGTTCCGCAGCTTCATAAAGATTTGAAGTGTTCGTGGTGTAAGTGCTTGAACGAGCTAGCGCTGAGTTTGGTTGGTCATACATAAGGAGAGTTCAGTGGTCATTAGATGCTGCTGGCCGACCATTTTGCGCCAAGACTTTGGTAAGTGAATTATTACTTACAGCAGTAGGTCACACAGGGAAAGTATGGAATGTGAGTGGTACTGTTACAACCACACTAAGTTCATTCTCAGCAGCATTGTGTGCTAGTTTGACAATTTGGTTGTCGTAATCAAGATAAAGCGAACTAAACGATTTACCGTTTGCACCTACTTTATAGTTACCTTGGATGATTCTTTCACCATCCATTTTAAAGAAGTTGTTGTGATACTTAGGCATAAAAGTTTTTCAACCCACAGTACCGTTACTTGATTTAAAGTAAGGATCAACGCTAGCATTAAAAGTTGTGTTGGCATAAACTCCAGCATCACCTTCATCTTGACTGCTAAGATTTAGTCTGTCGTAAATTGATTTAATTGCGTAATTTGCATAGTTGGTACGACTTTCTAACGAAGTTCAGTTAATGTTGTCGTAGTCATTGTTTAAGTTAAACAATACTTGTGCACTGTTAGCAGAAGTAACTCTTGAAGTGAGATTACTAAATAACTTGGTTAAGTTAATCATTGATTGGTGTGGTTTAATCAAGACATTTGGTGAGATTTGACTTGTCACTCACTGATTACCAACTAATTTTTCAATTCTTAGCTTGGTAATAATGGTTTTTACTTCAGTTGCGTTTTGGAATTTTTCACCCTCATCTGTACTTGAACTACCATATTTTCACCACTCAAGTTTGCTGTTTTTACTTTTTACTAAGATCTTAATTCTAGTGTTAGCAAGATTAAGTTCGCCAGCAGTTATGTTTGTGCCGTTGGCACTCCAGTTGTATTCACTTTTTTCTGGAGTTTGTTTTAAACCATAGAAGAAAGTAAAGAGGTCTTTGAATTTCTTATCATCAGTAACATTAAGTCAGTGGAATTTGGTATTTGATGTGTCAGAAATTGAACCCGCACCCGAAATTAAGTTAAGGTCAAATTCTGAAGTATCTTCTAACACGTTATTAGTACTTAAGCTAGTACGCACATTTTCTAAATAGGATGTAAAGTTAGTGTTAGTTACACCTGGAGCAACTTTATTGGCCGCTAACATTGAGTTAGCAGTAGTGTCAGCTGCAGTTGAGGTTGGAGTTACTACGCTTGGTGCGTTGTTATCACCGGTAGCTAAAATGGTTGCAAGAGCGTTTTTAGCTGCAGCATTATCTTGAAGAAAGGCAACATTAAATTGTTCAGCAGCAAATTCACGTAGATAGCTATAGAATTGGCTTAGATCTGTCAAGGTAAGATCTTTTCTAAACAAGTCTGTTGATGCATTCAATGAATTTTTGACAGTTGCACTTTGACCATAAATTGGGTCAATATTCATCAAATTAAGGAAGATTTGTGCTCTGTTTCTAAAGTCTTTGAGAATATGAGCAGTGAATTTTTCGTTTTCGAAAACGTTAGTTGGAGTTTCTAAATAAGCACCAGTGTCCTGGAAATTATAGTTTCCAGTGTAACTAAAGTACTTAATAAAGTTCACAATGTCTTGGGCATTGAATTGACCAAAACCATTGGCTACATTTTTACGGTTTTGTAGTGGTGATTCTAAGTTAAATAACTGTGTCAACATGTAGAATGGTGCAAAAGTACTCAAGTTGTGTGGTGCTGTTGCGCCATCAAGTGCTTCTTGGTCACCACTATTAGGTGCTAGTGCATTTCAGACAAAGCCTTGATTTTCAACATCAAAGTTAATTAAACCATTAGTTACAGTTATGTTAGTTGGTACTAAAGCACGTTTAAGGGTACCAAAACCGTGTGCGAAGCCAGCAAAAAGATCCATGATGAATTTCAATGATGATTTCACACTAGTGTTTGCATTTGGCACGTTGTCGACGGCGTCTGTGCCAACCACATCACTTGCAATGTTGTTAAGGAAGGCATCGTGTGGGAAGGCAGCAAGGACTTTTTTGTCGTTAACCACTTTCGTCTTAGTAAAGGCACTAATGTAAGGGTTTAGTGGTGTGTAAGTCTTGTTACCGGCATCGTTTCAAACTTCGACGTTGTAAAGCGTTGTGCGTAAGGTTTTAAGACGTTCCACGTTAGCACGGTAAGCTACTTTAAAGGCGCTCCGAAGTGAACTGGTGAGTTCTTCAAAGTTTCTTCAAAGGTCTTTAATCTTGCTAAGGACTTCACTAATCATTTCCATTCTGGTTTTGAAGTTAGTGTTCATATAGTCACTTTGGTGGTTGATGTTCATCAACTCTTTCACAGCATCAATTGCTTTGTTAAGTGACTTGCCTTTCAGCATTGCGTGTTGGAAACCACCATCAACTAACAAGGCGTAAGTACCATAAAGCACTTTTTCTTGTAATCATTTTGCGTTAATAGTTTTAAGGTCGTTTGCTAACACAAAGTTTTTGAAGGCAGTGAGTGCATTAGCACTTGCTAAGGTTTCATAAACTCTAGTTCAAGCCTCACCATACTTAAGATTTGCTCTAAAGGTTGCATCCGAGGCAGTTGAGAAGTATTCAAGGAATCTTCTTCAGAAGAAGTCATAAGCTACGTTTAAGTAACCTAAGTTAATTGCATAGTTGTTGTCAGTTTTCGCAGTTGCTAACTCATCAAGATAGTTAGGAACTGCACTTTGTTCGCCATTTAAAAGAAGAGCGTGCAAGTCAACTTGCGAACCAGCATCATCATTAATGTTAGTTAAAGGATTCTTGATTGTATCACTTCGTTCGTCAGTTGCAAAACTAAGGAACACTGGGTTGTTCAAAATAGTTTGTGTGTGAACATAACGAGGACTCGAATCATTAGTAGCTGGCTCTTTAAACTTACCATCCATAGTATTACGTGATGATAAAACGTTTGAAAAGTCAAAGTAAAGCGAAGCATAACCACCAGTGTATCAACTTAAGTCTTCAAGGGCAACGTTGCTTGCGAAGTTAGTTAAGGCTGGTTGGGCAAAGACTAAGTTTGGAATGTAAGCATCAGTTGGGGTTCAGTATAAGTCGGTTGTACCTTGGATTGGACTATTTGTTGTTGCGTTTGTGACAGGAGCACCAGCTTTAAAGCTAAAGCCATAACTATCAACTGCTCACCAGTAGTTGTTACGGTTAGGTTGGTTGTTTTCCCCAGTAATTGGTGTGTAGTTAGTGCCTGGAGCAAACAAGGCTGAGTAAGCAGTTTTACCTCTGTGTTCAAGCGCTTCTTGGTTACTGCTGTAATTTTGACTATAAAGCACATCAGTGTAGTAACCATTCAAGTCACGGTGTTCATTACCACTATTAGGTGTTGGGTTTGGATTTTCACCAATACCACTCTTATTAGCACCCATTGGGAACACGTTTTGCAAGTAAAGGTTAGCTTGGTAAACATTAAGTCGTGCGTAAAGAGTTGATAACAACGATTTTCACGATTTCACTTGGGCAACGCTTTCTGGAGTTGCACCAGGAGTATTAGTTGATGGTTGCACCGGCGCAGTTGAACTTGAAAAGTCAGCTGTGCCACCAAAGAATTGAGCTGGGTTTGCAATTGGCGCATTGCTTGTTTCTTGGTCGGCAACTTGACTGTAGAGTTGTGCCAAGACACGGTAGTCATAAGCTAAAGCAGCTGGCAATGGTGAATTGGTTTCACCAAGGGTCACATTGCCATTAAGAGCCGCACTTTGGTCAGCATTAGAACTAAGTAATAAGTCAAGGACTTCAAGGTAACTCTTGTTTGGTACCGCTTCACTGCTGATAATAGCTTTTTTGACAAAGTTTTGAGCAATTTCTTTGGTGTATCTGAAGTAGTCTTCATTGACTTTCAGTGCCATGTGCAACATACGAGCAAAGGCAAAAGTAATTCTGTGAGCTTGTTCAGCTTTTAAGGTTGCAAAGTCGTAAGGTTTGATACTGTTGATGTCAAACATTGCGTTAACTAAACGTCAACCAAGGTAAACGCTTTCAGCGTTGCCACCTTTAACGCCAGCAGTAAAGCCATAGTTAGTTATGACTTCTTGGACATAAGCAAGTAAATTAGCATCATTGTGCAAGGTGGTATCACGACCAAAAAGTGCTTCTAAGACTTGCATATACATTGGTTTTTGCTGTGCGTCGTGGGCAAGCGTAAAGGTTTTGAAGGTGCCATCAGAAAGTTCGGTGGCACTTGTTACCGCAGTAACGCTAGCAAAAATATCATCAAAGTTATTTGCAGTAATACCAAATTTGTCTAACAAGTAGTTAAAGTAGTGGAAACGGTTGATAATCACTTCACCAGAAGTTGGTGTTTTTCACTGGTTAGCATCATCATAGAATTGACGGTACAAGTCACGACCAGTTGCTTGGTCACTAAGAGTAACACCAATCCGTGTGAAGTAACCATTTTCGCCAGTAGCTTCGGCTTTATCAAAACCATCAACATTATTGTCACTAAAGACACGTTTGCTATTGAAAGCAGGTAGTTGTGCGGAGGTTAAACCTTGCGCACTGTAATTAGTTGTAATCGCTTGCGCGTTATCATGCAACGCGTTGATAATAGGGTCAACTTTGTCAATGAGTTGACTTTGAATTTTAGCTTCAAAGTAAGCAGCATTAAGATGTTTGAATTCTACTAAGGTTTCTTTTCAGTTCACAAAGTATTGGTTCAAAGCACTTCTGTTACCTAGTACATTAGTAATGTATTGTTCAATTGCTTTGCCAGCGGCAAAGTTGTTGGCAAAGGTACCGTTGTTGCTGTAGTTCAAACCATTAATGAAGTTCAAGCTAACATCAAGGTAACCATTTTGTTGCACAGTATTGTAAGCTAGGAACATTGGCAACACATAAGTTGAAACTCATTTGGCCATAAAGGCACGCGCAGCAGCCATATTAACTGTTAGTTTACCGTTGAGATCTTGGTATGGAGTGAACTTAGTAAAGTTAGGATTGTCAAGTCAACCAGGTACTAGATTTGGTAAGTTGAGTGCTTTGAGAGCTTCAAGAAAGCGAGCATCTTTTTCAGCAGCTTGTTCTTCAGTTTGGTTAAAGTTTGGATCAATTGCAAAGAAAGCACTTAAAGCTTGGTCGTAAGTTAAACGACTATTTGCATTTAAAACAGTGTAGTTATTGTTGTCGTCAAGTTTGACAAATCTACGCATGAATAAATTGGTAAGGCTACTTTCCAAGTGTTGCATTGTGTACTCATAACCAGCAGGATCAGTCACACCATTAGTAAAGAGTGGTGCTAAGACTGGTTGTGCGGCAGCAACATTTTGCGTTGTTGCGAAGAAGAAGTGCAAGAAGGTTTTTAGTTGTTTTTGCAACTGACTTGCTGCAAAGTAACTACGCGCCGCTGGGTTGTTAAAGTCACCAGCTGCACCACCAATGGTAAGGTTGGCACTAGTTGCTATGGTATCTAACAAGTTTGGATTAGTGTTGATTCCTTGAGCTAAAGCGTCACTGAAGTTACTATTAACCATTCAACCATAAAGTTGTTTGATGGCTTTATTAGTAATTTGTTGTCAAAGTTTAGTTTTAGCATCTAAGGCACTCATGTTGCCAATGGTGGTTGGCACAGTTTCGTCAAAAGCATCCATTTGCACTAACACACTAAGTTTAGCTTGTAAAGCTTGGAGTTGCGCTTTGAGGGTTGGGTTGTTAGCTAAAGTAGTATCGTTAGCAAAATCGTGTTTCAAGAATTGCGCAAAGTTACGTTTCAAGCTGTTTTGGTTTTTAAGTAGTTGTCAGCTTGTCGCTTCCATTGTTTCACTTTGTGGTACTCATACGTAAGTGTCATCAGTAGCCATATCATTATTAGCGTCTGGTGCACCTCAGAATTTGTAGTACAAGAAACTTTGAAGCGCATTTTGAGCGGCAAAAGTTTTTGTTGCTAGGGCAGCAGGGTCAAGTAAATAGTCGCCACTAAAGTAACTAATTAAGTCATTTGCCTTATCTTTGAATGCCGCAAAGGAACTTGGGTCTAATTTTGTTTTATTGTCAACAAAGAATTGACTTGTGTCCGCGTTTTCAAACACATTGAGTGCGTTCTTCAAGTTGTCTTCTACACTGCGTGCATGTACTACTAGGTTATACAATTGGTCAATACTGTATGAGAACGCTGGCATTAAGTTGTAATTTCCTACAACATAAGGTTCATTGTAAGCACGAGCGCGACCGTCACTAAGCAACAACAAGTTGTTGCCGTTAGCAATGGTAGCGATAAGGTCGTTGCCATTGTTGTTAAGTCAACTTCACGCAGTGATGTTACCTAGGTCTAAGTTTGCTAAATTATCTGTAGTTAAAGCATCACTCTTGTGACCAAGGATCTCAAGAAATTTATCTGGACTATAGTTGCTAATGTAAAATTGTCCGTTAATTTCGACAGTTTGATCATTAGTCACATCACCAACAGAATCCGTAATAAAAATGTGTGTTGATTCACTAAAGGTAGCGTTGTATTTATCGAAATATCCTCTATATCTATAAGCTTGCGGAAGATAACTAAGTGCTACAGGGTGTAGTCTTCAAGCCTTAATCATAAAATCATAAACTTTGTTGAGTAAAACTTGATCTTCCTTCTTAAGCAGAGAGTTGAACGGTTGTTAATTAAGTCTTTTCAGAAGTAAATGGTTCTTCAAACTTGGAAGTTTTGCAAGAAGAAAGCAAATCTTTCGTGGTACACGCCCACAAGTCTTTCGGCATCATCAGGCATACGTTCAGGAGAGTTGCTACTTGTGAATAAACGTTCAATGTTTACATAAAATTCTTCAACTTGTTGTTCAAAATCACGATAAAGTGCCGCAACTTCATCTTTGAGTGACACTAAATGTTCATCAGTGAGCGTAGTAAGAGTAGTTGGTAAGTTAGCTTTAGCAACTAATATTGAGGCATCAAGGTTAGCTAAGTACTTGTGATAGTAAGCCTTAGTTTGGTCAATGAGACCTGCCAAGTTAGTTTTGAGAATTGTTTGGTCAGGTGTAACTTTGTAGTTGTTGATATCGAAAGCAAAAGTATTGGCTGGGTTAGTTATGTTAAATTTATTTTTATCTGCAGGTAGAACCAAATTCACTTCAGTCGGAACATCTGCACTTGGATCAAATTTATTCACAATTACTGGTGTGTTATCTGGCACATTGCTAATAAAGCTAGTTAAAAATGTGTTACCAAGTTGGGTAAGTTCTTGACCATTGTTTACAAATCAAAAAGTTTCAATTAAGCGTAAGAAAGCTGAGATTTTTTTGTAAGCAAAGTAATCTTGTTGTTGGTAAGTTTGATTTAAACTACTAAAACCATAACCAGTTGCTTTATTACGATAGAAAGTATCTGGCAACATATCCAATGGTTGTCCAGTCGCAATTGGATATTTAACCATAGCCGATCTTACAAAGTGTTCTTGCATCAAGTTTTCGAAACGAGTTGCATCTGTTTTAACGTTAGCAGGAGTAACATCGCCAATAAAGATATTATTGAGGTCGAAGTTAGCTTTGAATTGCGTAATAGCTTGTTGTATGTAATTCTTAAGTAGTACGACAACTCTTTGGTCAAGGTTAGCTGCAATTCTAGCGATAACTTCACGATTGTATCAACGAGCTGGTAAACCAGAAGTACCAAAGGCAAATAATGGTAGACCGTTCACATCAGTATTTAAGTAAATTTGTGCTAATTTGTCTACTTCAACAAAACTTTGGATGCGTACAAAAAGTGTCCTGATGATTTCTCCAGTAGTACTTTCGAATGAAGGGCCGCTTACGTTAGTAACAGTGTTATTTAAATTTGAAGCAAGAAGTCCATCATTGAAGGCAGGAGCTTTAAGTAGTCTAAAGTTAGTGTTTAAGTTGTTTAAAGCAGTTTGGAAAGCACTTCAGTTGTTGGTTGCTACACCAAATTCAGCTTCAAGGTTGTCAAATAAACCAAAGTAGAATTTTTTGATAAACGTAATGGTGTCAGCAAAATTACTCAAGTGGAAATCTGGCACAGTCACAGTAGCAAAAGTGTTTTCCCGCACCAAAATATCATTGCCTGCCGGAAGGTCGAAATAATCTAATAAATATCAGTATCAACTAGCTGAAGTTAAACGTGGGTTTTCGTTAACTTTAGTGTACTCGTAAGTGTTAGTAGTTGGATTGTAAGCTAAGCCAAAAACACTTTCAGTCACAGCCATAAAACCAGTACGAATTAAAGTAAGGAAACGGTATAAGTTAACAATAAAGTCACTAATTTCTGCCTTGGTAGCAGTTGGGTCATTAGTAGCTTGAGCTAATTTATCGTTAGCTAAAGTCGCTAACCCTTTGTACCAAAAATCAAGCATTTGAGTTGCAAAATTTTGCAATCTGGTAAGGTCGCTAGCACTTAACCAAGCTTGTTTGTCAACTAATGACACTGCATCTGCAAGCATTGCAGCTTGGTTAGCTTGCAAGATCGGTCCAATGTTAAATCATTGGTTCACCGCACGATCCATAGCAATTAAGTTAAGTGCTTGGGTATCGCCTAAAACTTCGTAAGGTTTAAAGTCTTGCGCAAAAATTGCATCTGGATGAATTTTGTGTGTGTTAGCAAGATGATAGTTATCAGCTTTAATAGTGAGTTTAAGGGTTGAACTCTGATCACCAAAGAGTGGTGCCATTGCTGACTGCAAGTTTTCATTGAGTGCCCGGAATTCATCAAGCCGATTGGTAATATATGTATTTGCTTGTTGGTCTGAACCACTAAGTGCGCTCACTAACGCTTCTAAGTCACGGTCAAAAGGGACTTGGTTGGCAACCAAGGCACGTGCTGCACCAGTAGCACCACGGAAGGCACTTAATAAGCGTGATGAGTTAGCCGCTGAAGAATTTGACGCACGGTCAAATTCAGCAAGGTCATAAGCTGCTTGCGCAAGATTAAAGACATACTTAAAGCTTGGACTGTAATTTTGATTAGCATTTAAGTCAAAATTATTCGTGCTATTAAGACCATAGAAAATGTTTTGGTAAAGCTTTAAGTACGCTGCATCGCTAAAGTTTGGATCAGTTGTTGCGGCTGCGTTGTTAACCTTGTTGGCATTACTTAACAATTGTGGTGTCAAGTTGCTTGCCACATTTAAATTCAACGGACCATAAAGTTGGTTTAGTGCTCGTTGCACGTTTTGGAACACAACTAAGTTTTTAGCTTCCGTAGTAGTTTCATTAACTAAAGCTTCTAAACGCGCAATGAGTGTGTGGTATGAATTGATTGAAGTTTGCATTGTCGCAAAGAAAGCTTGAAAGCGTTCTTCATTTCAAGGCGAACTAGCTGCGTTTCAAGTACCATCACTCAAACGCACAATTCCCTTGTCAACGGTTGTAGTAACAGTTTCACCTGTAGTGTAGGCAGCATTAGTCACTTGTGAGGTTGCTTGTTTGATTGCTAAATCAAAGTAAGTTTTGTAAGCAGTCAATAAGCTGAGTGTGGTTTGTTTTGCATTCACAACTTCATTGGTGTTTTGTGTGCTAGTATCACGACCTAAAAGGAGATAATCAATGTAAGTACCTTTAGCTACTTCAAGTGTGGCAAGGAAACCTTTAAGTTTAGCTACCATATCACTTGAGTTAAGTTGATCAGTATCTGCGGTTGTGAATTTTGTTTGTTCAAGAACAGTGAAAATATCTTGAATTTGATGGAACTGAGTTGCAAAAGTGCCATTTTCAAGTCCATTATTTCTTAAACCGCTTGTTAATAACTCGGCAGCACGAATGAATAATTGTTGACGCATTAAACTATATCTTGCGATATTGCTTAAGTAAGTGATGTAATCAGTGAGTTCTTGATTACTAAGTGGAACCTTGACAATTTCTCTAAGATATTCAGCTCGTACGTCTGTGTTGAGATCAACAACATTTCTTGTCATAAATTGCAATTCGCTAGCTGGCTTGCCTGTTTTTCTGAAAAGTTGTTTATCTACGAAAATAGCTAAATCATCAAAGCTAGAAGTTGCTTCTTTTTTGTATGCTGTTTCGAATTTTGCTAATCATAAGTACAACTGGTGTTTTAAAGTTTCTAATGGTGTTTGGCCATTAGTTGGTGGAGTTTGGAACCAATAATCACGATTAAGTAAATTCGTTACATTTGGAACTGATGCATCAGTGTGTGGCACCTGTAAATGATTAGTGTAGTATAAACTCAATAAATTTTCAGTCGGTGAATCAGAAGTGATTAAAAGTGGATCAGGTTTGTCCGTGTTGTAGGCAACGTTACCAATTTGTAACAACGAAAAGTACTTGAATAAAACTATTTTAAGGAATCAATTTTTCAGTAATTTTCCGTTTTCACTTTCTAGAAAACTATGATTTAAATAAGAATCGTAAAGTTCGTCGCCATGTTTAAATCATGACAAAAAGTCACGAAGGATGAGTCTAAAATTATCAGGATCAGGTCAAAAAATAAGTCATTCTTGTGAATTGGCTCATTCTTCTGTTGGCGTTCCATCGCTAAGCACGGTTTTGAATCCAATTTCAGGGTTATTGGTATAAACACTGCTGATGGCAGTCTCAGACATTTTAGAAAGATCAACAAAAATACCTTTTGTACTCTTAAAGTAATCAAGAGCGCTGGTGAATTTCGTATTGTCTTTCTTAGGCAACGCTTCAACGAAACCAACAAGAGAATTATTAAGTTCATTGATTCATGGCGCAAACTCAGAGTCTGGATTATTTGAAAAGTTATTTAATTCGCGGTTATATTCTGCTAAACGATCACGTTTAAATGCTAAGAATGGTTCTTTGACTAATTTTTCATAAGGGACATATAAGTCTGAATTAGTTGTGGCGTAGTACTCAGCTAGTTTTGAGAGTGTGTTAACGCCCATTGCTTCACCGAAAACTTGAGTAACAAGTTGTTTCATTGTTTCGTTCAAAGCAATAACTTTAGGATCAGGATTAGTGTCAAGAAAACGATCAATGTCAGTAGAATTATTAAAAATTCTTCTCTCACCATTAGTTGGAAGAAGATCGTCTGGTTTGTTGTATTTTAATAATTCTAGATTTTGATGTCCTGCTTCACCATAAAAATCTTCTAAGACATGGATGTGAAACTTAGCAAAAGCCGTTGCATTCTTCGAAAGATTCCCATATTGGAAGTTAGCTTTTGCTAACAATTGATTCAAACTTAGAGTTTCACCTGTGGCATTCAAGGCGTTTACATCATTAATTAAGGTGTAATTTCAAATGTATTTAATAAACAATTTGTTTATTAAACGTCAGGTTTGTCAATAGTAGAAACCAATTGTATTTGGTAAGTTAACCAAACGTGAATCATTTGCTCAGTTTTCACTTGCTGCCTTACCAAGTTGGTCTTTAATTTGAGCTCTTAAAATTCTACCTTGTTCAAGGTTTGCAACAAAACCTTGGTTGTAAGTTACAACTTTTTGGTTTGTGCTAATCTCTTGAATAAGTTGACTAATAGTACTACTTTGCTCAGGCGAAACCATTGCCGTAGCATTACTTAAAAGTTGCAATTGTGTTTGCAATTGTGCCTGTAATTTTTTGTAAGTTTGTCAGAAGCTAAATTGAGCGTTTGCAGCTGTTGGAACCTCTTGGTTGTAAGTTCCAATAGCTGTTTCATAAGTTGAAGCCAAAATTGTTTCACTACGTTCATCAAGTTGGCTTAAATTTTGCTCAGCAACATAACTATACAATGCAGATTGTTTATTGTCTAAAAAGACGCTTTCTCAATCAGTTTTGAGATATTGATTTTCACGTACTCAGTTGTGAAGAAAATCTTTGAACGCACTATTGTCAAAGTTGTTTTGTCTAATTTGTTGTGCATCAACAGTATCAACAAAGTATTTAACAAGTGAATCAAAACGTAATAAGTATCGTTTAAATTCGCTCTTAAGTTGGTTTTGGGCTTTTAAATTGTTATATTTGTTAATAAAGTCGTGTAATTGTGCAAAATTAGCATAACCACTAGCCTGGTCATCAGGTGTAATGCCTGCGGCAAAGTTTGACGCGAAGTTAGTACTTAAGTGTGCAAAGTCTCAGTCTTCCAAGTTGTCTAGTTTGTCTTTCAAACCATACTTTTGGTAGTCTGTGTTAAGCACAAGCACACTAATATTTGGTTGTACTTTTTTGTCGTTAGCAAGTTGAGTTGCTGTTTCAGTTCTTAAAGTTTGGTAACTCTTAATGTCACTAACGTGTTGCACAATGTAAATTAAGTATTCCTTCAACAAACCAATTTTGGCATTATCACTTGCCACTTCGGCTTGTTTTGCCTTAATTTGTTCTCATAATTTTCAAAGGTTTACACCAGCTTGTTTAGCAGCATCAGTGCTTCAAGTAGTTACACCTTCACTGGTGGTTTGAAACTCTGTGAGCGCACCAAACACGTTAGTAATTGCTTCCTTAGCAAGTTCAACTAAGTTGGTAAGCGAAGCCATATCGTTAGTAGCACTACTAATGTACTCACGAATTAATTTGTTGGCTTCCACTTTCAAGTTGCTATAAGTTTCCCCTAAAGGTGCCGTTGGCAGATTGTTAATAACTGCTCACACCTTTGTACTAAAGACGCTATAACTTGCGTCATAGTGTGGGTCAAAGTTAGCTGGATCGATGTTATTGTAGTAGTTTTCGACAGTTTTAGCTAAAGAAATTAATTCAGTCGCATTACTTAAACGAGTAAGGTAGTCAGTAATTTTTGTGCGTGTGTTGTCAAGTTTAAGGGTGAGATCAGTTAAAAACGCAGGGTCGTCAATGTAGTTATTTTGTTGCGTAATGTAGTCACCAAAATCACGACTAGCTGTAAGATAAAAGTCTTGAATGTGGTCATTGAATTGTTGGGTAAGTGCTGTGAGTAATTCGTGCTTACTAAGTTCACTTGGGTTGGTCACAGCTTTTGGTTTGAGCAAGTAATAGTAATTACTGGTTTGACCACTTTCACTAATTTGCAAGTGTCCTTGTGTTGAATCGGCGTTCACTAAGTTGCTTAAGAACTTGTGATTAATTAAATCTTGCGCAATTAAAGCACGATAATGTCGCTCAGTTTGCAAGGTTCTGTTGCTAAAGTTAATGAGCATTTGGTCACTAGCTTTCACCTGTGCATACTCATCGGTGAAGTTAGTAGTTACGGTAGTTGTGGTCGTGAAAGGTTTATTTTGGGTGAGTAATTGTTCCAAAATGTGGATTCAATTGTTTTTGTTAGTCTCAAAATTTGGGTGGTTATAAATTTTAACTAACAAGTCTGGATTCGAAAGTGGGTTTGGCAAACTAACATTGGCAGCAGCAACTTCCATTGTTAAAACATTTTTGATGTTAGTTAAGGCTGCATTAAGGGTACGTAAGTAACCCAAGGTAGTGTCCATCAAAGTATTGTTAAGTTGTTGGGCTAAAGCTTGTAAGTCACTCACACGTTGTTTGTTTTTGTCTACAAAGCTGGTGAGTTTTTTGTCACTTACTTGGTGCATTTGGTTAGCTTGCGCAAGTAAATCACCAAGTGTATTCTTAATACCACTTGACATTAATTGTGCTTGGTTAGTAGTGTTGAGTTGTTGGATCTTAGTTCTAATGTCAGCAAGTTGTGCTTGCACCACTAAGTCGTCTTTTAACACATCAGCAATGGCTTGGATTTCCACACCCATCGCGTGAGGGCTAAGTTTATACTTACGTGCTAAAGCCTTAACTTCAGCGTCGTAATAGTCATAAAGTTCTTTGGTAAGAAGGTTTTTTTGTAACCCAGCTTCGAGTTCAACACGGAGTTGGGCAAAGAGTTTGTCAACAGCACCAAGTTCGCTCAAGTCGCTAGTTAACTCACGAGCAAGGGTACTAAATTTAGCAATAGCTTCTGGACTTTCCGCATTACCAGGGTTATAGGCCGGTTTGAGACTATAACGCTCAAAGAGCGCATCTGGGTAATCTGGATTAAGGAATTTTAAGTTTGCTTTAATAGTAGCTAACAACTTAGCTAAAGCTGTTTTTTGGGTTGGAATATCTTGTGGTTGTGCCGTAGCAGTTCAGGCATCAAGATAAGTTTGGGTTTGAGTTTGGACTAAGGTTAATTGTTCATCGAGTAATGCCTGGTCAAGGGCAAGTTGCATTTGGTTCACGAATTGTGCCACCGCATTGCGGTCGCTGGCACTGAGGTCACTTAGGTTGTTGAGTTGTTCGAATAACTGACGGATCGCACTAACTTTAGTTTGTAAAGCCACCAAGCTGTTGGCATCATTGCCTTGGTAGGTAAGTGCTTGTTGGGCAAGAGTTTTGGCAGCAGCAGCAAGGTTTTCTTCGGTAAATGAGTAACTAAGCGCGTAGTTTTGGACAGCAATCACGCTATCGCCAACAAGTTTACGCATTGCTTGTGTTGGCAAGGTGAGTGCTAAGTTTTTGTAGGTGTTAAAGTCGTAGTTAATGTTGAGGGCAGCGTTGGTTTGTAAGTATTTGTCAAGAATAAGTTGTTGTTGACGAAGTTTGTCTTTAAGAATAACATCAAAAAGCGTAATGAATTGTTGGATGAATTTTTGGTTGGTTCAGTGTGCCGCATCATCAAAAAGCGCTGGCGCCACAGCGGTTTCGTTCATCATTGCCGCACGCACGTTGTCTTCACGCAAACGAGCCATTTGCAAGTATAAAAACTCTTGCAAAATAGCTGCCGTGTGGGCATCTAAGCTTTCCACACCTAAGAAGTAGGTTTTTACGTGGGTTCATAATTCATCTTCATACGCATTGACTTTGGCAAGGAAAGCAAGTGGGTCAAGTTGTAACACGCCAGGTGCATCACTATATTCCCTTTGTGTTCAGGTGTCAATAATGGCTTGTTCTTGACTTTGGAGCCCCTGGATGTGGGTGCTAGAAAGATCAAGCAGTGCTGCGTTAGCGGCAAACCACGACTTAAAGTCACTAAAGTTTTGGTAGAGTGAAGTATCACGCGCTGCTTGCTTAGCTTCTTGGTGTGTGGCTAAGACGGTTCCCACCGAAGCCACAGGGACACTCGCACCAAGACCCAAAAGTGTTAACAGTGATCTCTTTTTCATAAAAATCTCCTTTAAAGTTTGGCAAGTTAGTTAGTAGTTACATTTTGTTACAAAACTTTTAATAAGTATGTCTTATTAAAAGTTTGTGATCATTTCGTTATTCGTTTTAACTATTGTTGTCACCGAAGTAGTTACCTGCAGTGTCAATGTCGTTAAGTTTAATTGTTACATCAAAGGCTTTAAGGCCTTTAGCAAATTCGCTTGAACCAAGTGCGAATGGGTTGAACAAGTTCACGTGCGTACCTTCTGAAGCTGGCACAATGTATTGACCAAAGGATGCATTCAAGATAGAGTTAACATTGTTGAATCAACTATCACGTGAGTGTCCGTAACCTTCAGTACCTTGCAAGTTTTGCACCGTACGTGGCAAGGTGTCTCTGAAGGTGCTGTTGTAGTTTCTTGGGGTTAATTTGAAGTTAAGTAAGGTGTTAGTTTCGTAAGTGACAGGACCATCACCAAATTCATTACGACGATTAGGGTTGTTAATTCAACCACCTCATTTGTACCAGTCAGAGTAAACTGATGGTAAGAAGGTCATCGTGTTGTAACGACGGTCAACTAAGTTGAAGGCATAAACAGGATCGTATTGGTTTGCGCCTGTGTGTTTGTCAACACGCGCAGCAATGCTCATTGACCAGTCGAACATAGCTTGTAAGTAAGCCTTAATTAAGGCATTTCTTAAGGTCTTGATGGTACCTTCACTTAACTCGCCAGCATCAGTGATACCAAATAAGTGTTTAATTGCATCACTAAGTGTTTTGTTGGTGTAGCCAATAGCTTCAAACCAGGTACGACCATCTTTAGTTCTTGGGTTTTTGAAGCTCTCAAAGTCGCTTTGTGAACCAGCACGGTTAGCAATAATGAAGTTGACTACTCCGGCGTGGGTAAGACGCACAAAGTTTGGTGTACCAGGACCACCTGATGATAACCAGTTAGCACCTGATTTTCTAAAGCTATTAGCCGTACTTTCGGTCATAGCTACTAAGAATCTTTCGTTGACAGGAATATTACCGTTGTCTTCTTTTAAGTGGACAGTCTTCACAACATCATTGATGTTTACGGCCACACCATCTTTAAGGTATTGACTCATCAATTGGTAGAACCCAAGTGAGTCAGGTGCCAAGTAACGAATTTGGCTCTCACCATTCTTAGGTCTAAAGATGTTATCAAGTGTTGAGTTAGCTGGAGCGTGGTTAAGGTCGTAAAGTAAGGTTGAACCTGGGTTGTTTTGGTGTTTGATACTTAAGTTGTCAGTGATACCAACATAAGTTACCCGACTAATACCATCGACTGAACCTGAACGGTCAATGTTCCGGCCGCTAAGTGAGCTCGCAGCTGAAGTAATTTGGTTAGTAAAGTTGACTGTACCATAGTTATCACCAAAGACATTGTATCTATCTGATGGGATTTCAGTCTTGTTTCCAAGCACAGCACCTCAGAAGACACTACCTTGGTAAACACTATCAGCTGGCACATAACGGTCAATTGGACCAAAAATATCTTCAGTAAAGTTGTTTTCGTCAAGTAAGGTGTCAACAATCCGGTAACTACGGTCATAGTTATTCAAACCAGTTTGTCTTGCCATATCAAGCAAGGTTAAACCTTTTTGTGCACCACGCACTGTACCTGACACGGTGGCACCGGTGTTATCAATATATTGAATTGGCACATCACCAGTGGCTGAACCAAATGGTGCGTAAGGATTGTCACTTGAGTAACCTTGCATGTGGGCATCATACTTACCGTAACCATCATATCTAAACAAACCAGCACGTGTTAAGTAACGGTTAGCATAGAAGTAAGGTTTAAGTGCTTGGTCAAACAACTTAGTGTCTTTGTAACCAAGACCAATCGTATTAGCATAATATATTCAACTAGGAATATCTATACTAGGTCCTTGGTAATAAGGATCAATTGTACTTAAGTGATCTAAGTTGTTAATGTAGTTGTCAGCATCAGGGTTAGCGTCCTTAGATACATATGATCTCTTGAGTGCTAACACACGCAAGTTTTGGTTGTTGAAGCCCATGAAATCATTTTGGGTACCATCTGCTGATATTTCCTTGTAAAGTGCCGTGTAAGTTGGCCGGATAACAAGGTTGAAGTGCATCAAGAACGATGGCAACATTGTGTTCAAACCTGAGAATGAACGGTCAAAGAAGTTTTTAGCATCTGCTGCACTTTGGTAAAGTGAGTAGTCCACTACTGGCACAAAGACGTTGATGTTAAAGAAGTAATCAGTCACACGACCATGGCTATCACGGGTAACTGAAGCATCACCAGGTTTTCAGTAAACAACTTTCTTCCAGTTAGCAGTGTTAGTTGGGTCAAAGTTTTCGTCAAAACTAGTTGGCACTTCCATTTGTTTGAATTTATTTAACTCTTCATATGATGAAAGTCAGTCATTGTCTTTGTCGTGGGTGAATTTAAGTCATGGCGCACCAGCAACTCACAATGGAATACTATCATCAAAGTTCAAGTTAATGTTAAAGTCATTTGCCGAAGTAGTTTTAAGAATTTCGTTAAGAGTTAAACCACGACTCGCACCAGTTAAATCACCAGTAGCAAGGTGACCAGCTTTAGTACCAAGGGCAAATTTTTCTTCATCATTTAAGTCGTTAGTACGCGTGTTAGTACCGTTTTTGTCAACTAATTCGGTAAAGAAGCGTAAGTTACTACGTGTAAGTTCGGCATTCTTGTTTTCGAAAATAGTTTTCAAACGCTCAAACATTGCGTTAGTTTCGTAACCTGAGTTAGCAACATCAAGAATGATGTTCTTACTTTTGTCAGCTTCACGCAAGTTTTCTGCCTTAATTGATAGGGCATCTGGACGTGCTGAAACTTTTAAGTCTTGTAAGTAGAATGACACTGGCGCTTGGTAAATGTGTTGTGCCATTGCGTTGTTTTCCAAGAAGGCTTTGGTGTTATTAGCTAAGTTTGGATTGATGTAGTAATGCAAATCAAACTTCACATCAACGGTTTTACCATTTGGAATATAACGTGGTGTGTATGCATTTAAGTCATATGCGTCAGCGTTAGCAGTGTTTTCCCCGTTGACACCACGGTTGACAATTGAGATGTAAATTGGTAAGCCAGAAGCACGGTTAGTACTGCTTCAAGGTTGACTTTGGTCTTGGAATTGTGGTAACAAGGCGGTTGTAAGAATACCAGTGCTTTTGGCTTGGTTTGCAGTTGCAAGTTGTGAACCAACAAATGGTAACAAGGCAAACAAGTCATTCGAGTTAAGTCTTCTGGTGTAATCCGTACCATTTTGTGAGTTAGTGATAAGGATTTCTTTGGTGTTACCAACATTTTGCAATGAGTTTAAAGCAATCAAGTTAGGGTTGTTTTCCATATTGTCTTTAAACGACCAAAGTGTCATTGGGAATGCTCTATTCACGTAAGTGTCTGGTTCTACACTTGATCAGTCATACTCAGCAATACGTTGTTTTGAGTAATTGTAAATTTCTTTTAATCTTTTGGCCACAGCCGATGCTTTGACATTTGAATTTAACTGAGTGAAAATTTGATTTACGCTTTCACTTTGGTTGGCACTTAAAAGATAACCATAAAGTTTCATTTGGTTATTTTTGTCTTTGAAGAATTCTGAGGTCAAGTATCTTGCGTGACTAAAGGCTACTGATAACTTGTTAAGTAATTCAGGTAAGTCAGCATTACCAACACTGTCGATCCGGTTAAGGACATCATCAAGGTTAGCTAGTTGTTGGTAAATGGTGCTAAATCAAGCATTATAGAAGTCGTTGTAACGAACATCAGCTGGGTCAAGTACACTCGCACCATAAATATCTTTGATGAGATTTTCACCATATTTAATTAAGGTGTTTTGGAAGTAGTCTCTAAGGAAATTAATAGCACGTTGCGCTGTCTTGCTAAGCGCAAGTCTGTAAATTGCAAAGTTGACTAGTTTGTGGAGAGCAAGGTTGTTGTATTAAGTTTGTGGATTTTGTACACCTTCCGTAGTCACTTGATTACCATAGTAAGGGTTGTTGCCGCTAAATGAGTCGGCAGTACGTAAAGAGCTAAAGCTTTCACGGTTAACTTTTCATGAGTTGACATCATCAGTGTGAAGAGCACTAAAGATGGTGTTCAAGTACGCACCAATTTTTGAGGTGCGACCGTTGGCGCCTGAAAGGTACTTACCAGCTTTGAAGTCGGCAAAGACACTAGCTGCTTCGGCTTTACCAAGTAAGGCAGCGCTAAGGTCATTGTTTTCCTTAAGGTCAAAGTAAAGTGGTGAAAGTTTCAAGGCTTGAAGCAACATTGCATTTGTTTCGTTGTTTAAGGCTGTCACTAATGTCGCGTTGTTTAAGCCTGCCACTAACTCAGCAGCACTTTGTGCGTTTGGTAGGCTTCAGTTGAGACCAAGGTTAGAAATTGCTAGTTGGTATGCAGGTCAGTAGTAAATTGGTGAATTTTGGTCAAGGTTTTGGTTAAATCTTTGATTAGTTGTAGCCGTTAAACTTAAACCTTGCGCAAAGAGTGACATCACTTCATTAAGTGTTGGTGCATCTTGGCTTCATAAACGAATGTTCTTGATTTGGGCAAGTTTTTGTAAAGCGGCTAACACGTTTGGATTAGCTTGTGAGTTGTCAGGACTAAGGAAGGCTTGACTAAGGTCGTCTTGGTAAGCTAAAGCCATTCAGTCTCACACAAATGAGTAGTTAAAGCGTGCGGCACTTAAACCATTACGTGTGGTGGCACTAAAGGCTGCTTGCGCTGCTTGGGCAGCTGGATCACTAAGGTGTTCGTTGGTGCCATTAGCTACATAGGTATAGAACAATGGTGCTAAGACATCAAGACGTTCAAGGTCACCTGCTTTGTTGGTACCACTTGAAGTGATTTTGAACAAGTTTGGCTTGAGTTTACCAGTAGTGTGGTCAATTGCAATTGGGAACTTGTCAGTTAAGAATTCATTGTGTTCAAGGTCACTGGTACGGTAACCTTTAAAAGTACTTCAGTTGGCCACAAGGTAGTTGAATCATGGGTTAACTGGTAATTTGCTCACAATTTCGTCAGTTCACTGGTCAACTGGGAGGGTGTTAGTACCAACACCATTCATTGTTAAGCTTGGAATTGGCAATGATTGTGCCATTTTTTGCGCATTTAACATTCAGTTGAGTTCCGAGATTTGTGGTGTATTCACGTTGAACAGGTCACTTAAGGTTGTAGATGCACTCGCTACACCTTCAAATGGTAAGACTTGTTTGTTAACTTTACGCACAATTTCGTATTGGAATTGGTTAAGTTCGTTGTTAAGTTCAAGGAACTTGGTGAGTAAGTTTTGCGCATTACGAAGGGTGAAGTTAACGTTCTTAGTTGAAGCTAAGAAGGTTTGGACTTCTTCAAGTTTAGCACTAATGTTAGCAACATCACTTTGAGTAAAGCCAAAGATTTTAGCTAAGTTTGAAAGTTTTTGGGTGTTGTTAGCTTGGTCGTAAGTTCACATTCATTGGTACAAGTCGTCAAATAAATTCTTGATACCAAAGTTGAAGTCATCAAAAGCCTCTTTGTTGTCAGTTGGGTTAGCTGATGGGTGTTTACTATTAGCGTAAAGGTAGTCAATTGCACTCTTGAGTGTACCAAAACGTTCTTGGTCAGCTACACCCATATTTGCTAAGGAAGCATCAGTAGCTTTAACACCAAGGTAGTTGATTAAGTAGTTGGTAAATGATACCTGGGTGTTAAGTAAACGGTTGTAAGCTCAACGTTTAAGGTCTTGTAAGGCTTCATTAAGGTAAGTGTTAATGTAGTCAGTCACATCAAGTTGGTTGGTCCGGTTAAAGTTGTTTTCACTTGAAGTTTGAATTACTTTCGCTACATCACCAAGGATTCAGTAACCACTTAGATTTGACACGTTGGCTTGGCCTAAGTTAAGTTCTTTGCTATAAAGTTCACCTAAGTTTGCAACCGAAGTAGTGTCTTTGTGGAGCCATTTTTTGGCTGAAGAAGTATCGGCAGCTTTGTCAAGTACGCTGGCAAAGTTAGCAAAGGAACCAAAGGTGGTAAATTGTTTGAAGGCACTAAAGTTGAAAGCACCTTGTGGAGTGACGTTGTCGTAAGTTTTGTGACTTGAGTTTTCGTAGAAGGCATCATCTTGTAACAACTCGCCTTGGGCATTGAAGTTACCAGCATGCACATTAGTTCAACTAAAGTCTTTGTGTACCCGTGCGTATTGGGCATTGGCACCTGGTAAACCGTCTTGGAGACCTTGACCACTGAAGTACTTACTATAGTTCATCTTAAGGAGAATGTTTTGTAAGGCTCACTGGTCAGCACGTGAAAAGTTATAACGACTCGCATAATCGTTAAAGGCAGATTTGGCATCATCTTTTCTAAGCAATAAGTCTTTGTAAGTTGCTAAGTTGCTACCAAAGTTGTAACTGTAGAAACTCTTTGGTGCGTTGTCACCATAAGCAAAACCAGCTTCGGCAATTGCACTGCTCCGGTCAGCGGCAATGGTGTTGCCTAAGTTGATACCATAAAGTGAGTTGAGTAAGAAACTTTGAAGGTCAAAGTAGTTTTGGTTAATGTTATCACGGTCAGTCACAGTGACACTATTAGCAACACCAGGGACGTTGTAGTTAGCTGGTGGCGCAATTAATTTTTGGTAAGCTTGGACAAAACCAGCGAGTAAACGGTCAAGTTGGGTTTGAATGTCACGTTGGGTGGCCATTAACATTTGGAAGTCAACAATAGTCTTAGTTACTAAGTAGTTTGACTTCGCTAAGTTACCAGTCAAGGTTGAGTAAGGGTTCCGGGTCACATCACGGTAAGCGTTAAGTTCAGCTAGTAATTGGTCAAAGTAGTCAGCTGGTAAGTCAAGTAATTGACCAAAGGCTTTGTTCCGCGCAAGGAAGTTAACTTTAAGGTAATTAAGGAAGCTTACTAATTTTTCATCATTGTTAAAGACAATGTCGTTGCTTACGCCTTGCACCTTAATGGTTCAGTTTGACAAGGCAAATGGGTTAAAGGTTGAAATTAACTTGTAGACATTACCAGTGTAAGCATCACGAGTCGAAGCAAAGTATGAAGTTGCTGGGAATGGTAAGTAACCAAAATAAGGCACATTGGCTGCGTTAGTGTTAGTAGTTGAGGTGTGAATATTAGCTTCTACTGGTGTGGTTGGACGTAATGAACCATCAAGACGCATGGTGAAGAAGATGCGTTTGAAGGTGTTAGCTTCAATTTGGTAAGCTTGGGCGTCATTAAGCGCAGCGAGTTTGTCAAAGAGTGCGTAAGGTTTTTTAGCTCACGACGCAGGGTCGATGCCATTAAATCAGGCTGCACTTCAGTCACTAGTAGTGTGGCTGCCATCTTGGCTGCTATTAAGTCCATAACCACTAAAGACTGCATCGTCAAGAGCTATAATGGTTGTTGGGTTGTTAATGGTTGTTGGGTCACCCACCATGTATGCTAAGGTTGCAAGGTATGAGTGTCACATGTTGGCGCTGGCACTAATTGGTGTACCGTCGGCACTAAATTCGTTTCATAACTTCGCATCAAGGTAGTTTTCAAGGACGAAAAGTTTGAAGACAAAAGCGTAAGCATAGCGCAAGGCAGTTGCGCGGTCAACTAAACGTTTGAGTTCACCACGGTTTGGTAAGGTGTTAAGGTCTAATTGCGCACTTGTTCACTTGGTTGCGCTGTCAACTTGACGTTTGATTTCTTCGTTAACCTTAGTCAACTCTTGGTCAAGTTTTCACATGATACCGTAGTTTTCACCACGACCATCTGAGTATGATGGCGAAGCGTTTCACGCAAAAGCAGCTTGTTGCACTTAGTTGTAGAAGTCAGCAAAACTTGTTTGTGAAGTTGTACCATTAAAACCAACACCATACTTG
Source organism: Mycoplasmopsis columbinasalis (assembly GCF_900660705.1). Taxonomy (NCBI): domain Bacteria; kingdom Bacillati; phylum Mycoplasmatota; order Mycoplasmoidales; family Metamycoplasmataceae; genus Mycoplasmopsis; species Mycoplasmopsis columbinasalis. The sequence goes on along the minus strand of NZ_LR215043.1, from coordinate 740,205 downwards.
GTGTTCATCAAGAACGAAGCATAAGGTAAGTCAAGTGTGTCGAGACTAGTAATGTTAGTTACACTCGCATCAAGTTTGTTGAGTACGCGTGCTCCAGCGGTACTAAAGACAGGGGTAAGGGCTGTGTCGTTGACACCTGGGTTCGCATAAACTTTTCACACTGGTTTGTAGAGTGTGTATTGGAACTTAAGGTTTTGAGCATAAACTCTAAGCAAGTCAAATAAACCTGGATTGTCAATTGCAGTATCGCCGCTAAGATATTCATCAAGACGTCTACGTGCATCAGTGTCAGCGGTACTATAAACTTCGTCATTAGCACCTGTGTTAAGCAGTTTGAGTGCACTTTGCAAGTCAAGACCATAAAGTTGGTTGTAGTAAGTGAGAGCAGTTGCATCAGTGCCAAAGGCATTAAGTTGGTTGCTAAAGTTTTGTTCACCTAAGTTGGCTGCCACCTTGGTAAGGAAGTTTTGTGCGAAAGCATCATAAGGTGACTTGGTAGCGCGGGTAGCAAGTAAGTCATCATAATCTGAGGATTCACTCACGTTAAAGTCATTCCAAAGACCAGCAAGCGCACTAGTGATAAAGTCTTGCAATTTATTTTGGCCTTGCAATTTAATTTGACGCACAAAAGTTGCTAGGTAAGTACGTGTGTCGACACCATTGAGGGCAATAGTTTTGTCAGCAATTTTGTTAAAAAGATCATTCGCTGGGAAATTACCGTGACTTCAGTAAAGTGAGTCAACACTTGTGTTAGTAAACACGTCAGCAGGTTTAAGTTGGTTAGTTAAAGTGTTGCTGGTAATGTTGAGTAATTTTTCAAGTAAGAACTTCGCAAAGGTAGTTTTGGCAGCATCGTTTTTGAAGCTTTGATGGTTAAGAAAAGCAAAGTTACCGTCAGCATTGGTGTAGAAGGTTTCGAGTAAGTAGATGGCCGCGTCAGCAAAAGCAGTTAAGTTAGCTTGGGCGTGGGTGTCACCGCTAAGGTTTTCCTTGGCGAGTTGACCAGTGTTGACATTGTCACGTGCACCTTCGAAGAAGGCTTCTGGACGATGGTTAGTGTTAAGTGAAGCACCATTAGTAAGTACGCTTGCTTTCGAAGGTCCAGCTTGTTTAGTTGCATAGACGTCTCAGTTGGTGAGTAAGTAGAGTGTTAAGAATAACTGTGTTTTACGGTCACTTGGGTTGATGCTGTTGATATAAGCACTTCACGAAGCACCTTGTGGCGCACTTTTGACATAACCAGCACTATAGAAGAGGTCAGTAATGCGTTTGAGCGCAGCATTTTGAGTTAAGGCTGGTGCAGTTTCGTTGTTTCAAGTATTCAAGTCTACACTGAAGTTGCTTGCGCCAACTAAATCAAGGCCAAAGAGGGTGTAGCTAAAGTCGTTGGCTACTTGGTAAAGTTTGCTTGTGAGCGCATCAACGGCACTAATGAATTGGTTAACTTTCTCAGCGTCTTGGTCAGCACGTTGTGAGTTAGGATTTCACACTTGGTCAGTTTCAAACTTAAGCACTTGGTCTTTGAAAGCAGACATAAGGTCGCTAAGTTTTTGACCATAACTATTGTAAAGCGCGTAAAGGAAGAAGCCGGCGCTAGTGTTAAGGGCACTCTGAGCTTGGTCAACATTGTAACCAAACATCATCCGAAGTAAGTTAAGAACTGCGCTCTTAGTAAAGGTAAGTGCACTTGCGGCGTTAATGTTAGTTTTAGCAAGGGTGTTGTCGTCGACTAATAATCTTGCTGCTAAGTTACTAAAGTTAGCAATCGAGGTGTACGCACGAGCGTATAAAGTCACATAACCATTGGCATTAGCAATTTCTTGGTTCCGCAAGGAAGCAAGAGTGGTACCTTCCACACTGTGTGGCACACCTGGGGTATTTTGACCAGCACTAAGTTTGCTGTAAAGGTGTTTGAACATGCTTTCTAAGAACGAAGCTGAGTTAGCACCATATAAACTTAAAAAGTCAGCGGCAATTTGTTTTTGAATACCATTGATGTAAGTAGTTGTAAGGTTAATTGGGTCGTTGGCTGTGCCGATGTGGTCAAGAGCAGCGTTAGCGCCGTGATAGTTGTTGAGTAAGTTTTGTTTCAAGGTGGTACCTTGTGACAAACTCTCAGCAATCGTAGCTAAACTAGTAGTAATGCTCCGTGTTTGGGCAGCTAAGGTGTTCTTATTCACAATGTAAGTACGCGCATCACGGTTGAAGTTTTGGAGTGCATTTAAGCTAGTTTGTAAGCTACTTAAGGTAAATAATGGGGTGTTAGCATCGAAGGCAAAGTATGAACCAACTCTTTGGGCAAGGTCAAATCAAGTTGAATAACTATAGTCATCAACTGCTGAAGCAACTGCCCCATCGGTACGAGTTTTAAGGTAGTTAAAGGCATTGAAACCAAGGGTCACTTTTGGTGAGGCAGGATTGATTGCTCGGTAGTAGTCGTTAAGTTTGTGTTTTGAAGCACTGTCAGCTGGGTTGTAGTACACACCCGCTGCGTTTCAGTTCGTAGCATTAACCACGGTTGCTTCAGCACCTTGAGCGTTTTTAAGTGCTAATGGTGCAACGTATAAACTTTCGCTTTGGACTAATTCAGGATAAACGTTTAACACGTTCATCAATTCGTGTTCAGCTTGCGCAAGTTGGTTGATGTACACTTTGGCTGCACTGTTAGCTGGTGCTAATGAGTATTGGTCAAGAGCAAAGACAGCAGCACTAAGCTTGTTGTAAACTGCGCTTCAGTCTGGTGTTTGTGGTAAGGCATCAATTTGCACTTTGAGTGCTAATACATAGGTTTGAAGTTGTTTGTAAGGTAAGGTGTTGACATCAAGCACACTACCATAGTGGCTTACCAAGAAGTTAGCTAGTGAAAGTTTTTGTAAGTAAGCTAAAGCTACCCGGTGAATTTGGTCGTTGGTAAGTTGTGCCTGTGCAAAGACAGTACGTACAAAGGTTTCGGCACTTGCATAATCGCTTAAGTAAAGTGCTTGGAGTACTAACTTCGCGTTAGCGTCTTGTTTGTTGGCACTAAAGACAAAGTTAGTGTTAGCTAACGCTGGAATTGCTAAGTCGTTAAGTACCGCTTGTTCACGGGCACTAAGGAGTGTTCACAAGTCCTCTGGCAAGGTGTTAACATAAGCTTGTTGGTAAGCTGCTAGTCACGCGTCAAGACGGTTGTTAAGTGCGACTACGGCTTGTTCAGGAGTTGAATTTGCGTGTGCTAAAGCAACCTTAGCAACTAGTTTGCTAAGTAGTTGGTTAGCTTGTTGGTAACGCGCAGTTAAGTCGGTAATGTCTTGTACTGTTGCTGAATCAATGTAACGATTAGCTTCAGCTTCACCTGGTAAGTCGTTTAAGAATTCACCTGCGGTGAAAAGTTGGGCCTTGAGCTCGTTCATAATCACACGTAACAATGGCACTACACTTTCATCAAAAGTACGCGCATTTGCCCGGTCAGGTTGGTTGGCGTGTTCACTTGAGTGGGTGACTACATAGTTACCAAGAGCTTGGATGAGTGAAGTAGTTTGTCTAAAGTAAGTAGCTTTAGCATCATAGTAAGCATCAAGTGCGTTTTGGAGTGCTGGTAAGTTACCTAAAATTGTTGGCAAGGTCGTAGTGAAAGTTGGTGGTAAGTTAAAGAAGGCACGACCAAACTTAGTCGCAGCTTGGGAAGTCATTTGGGTAATGACTTGCCCTTGAGCATCGGTGAAAGTAGCACCAGTATTCGCATCACTGTGTTGCACCGCGGCGTTAGCTCACATTTTGGCATAGAAGCCTCACAAGTCGTTGTCACTAAATTGGTCTTGTGAGTGGAGTAAGTAACTAAGGGTGTTGCTCCGCGCAATGTAGTCAATGTGGTTGAGTGCCACTGGCGATTGGGCACTGTAAGTAAAGTCAGTGACTAACACTGAAGCAACTTTTTGGTAACGTGCTACAAAGTCGTGAGTGAAGAATTCAAGTTGGTCAAGGAAACCTAACAATTGTTGTGGGTAAGCGTTACCAAGGGTTTCAAGGTTAAGGAAAGCATAAACTGCCGGTGCAGTAGCAGTTGCACTACTTACCTTAGTAAATAAGTCTATAAGTTTGTAAGCGTGTGTGTTAGCAGCATCAGCTGGGTCGCTAACTGTGAAACTAAGTTGGGTTGGTACGTATTCGTTGCTAAGACCTAAGTTAGCAAGGACCTCGTTGCGGTCGGCAGCATTAAGTCAACCACGACTTAATAAGTTGTCAAGTGAAGTAGTAGCTGTCACTTCGAAAATTTGACGCGCACGTTGCACAGCAGCATCAAGTGCCGCAGTGGCGTTGTTCCGTGCCACGGTGAAAGTGTCAATGCCACGGTGAATTTCACCAAGGAGATCGTTGATACTATCATCGCCTTGGTCGATAAGTTTAGCTAATGAGTTAAGTTTTGCTAACCAAGTGCGGTATTGCTTGAGATAAGCTTGGTAAGTTTGACCAAAGAACACTTGGAAACGTGGTAATTCACTTAGTTTTAGTTTCCGAGTGGTGTTAGCATCAGTGTTGGTGATAGTGAGTAAGTTGGTGTACTGGTCGTTTACCAAAGCAGCTTGGTCACTAAGTTCATTGTGCAAGTCGTAAATGTTAGCGTAAGTTTGGAGCGCTTGCACAATTTGTTTGAAGGTGTTGGCTTGAGCTTGTAAGGTGTTGTTTTGGTGCACTAAGGCTGCTAAAGCTTGGTCAAAGTTAGCATAAGGCACACTGTCAGTAAGATTCACAGTGGCAGTACCAAACAAACTAATTCCATCCACAGCGGTAGGTGGGGTGATGTAAGCATTTAGCAATATTTCAAAGTTAACAGCTAAAGCTCGGTTGAAAGCATTGTTGGCAAACGCAAAACGACGCACTGGTGCGTTGTCAAGTTCAGCAGTCATTGGTTGGAAGAGTGCCTCGGCATTTGTGCGGTCGAAAGTGAAAATTGCTCAGTTGGCAAAGTCCATTATGTTGGCACTAGTGAAAGTTTTGTTGTTGTTAGTAAAGTCAAGTTTGGCAGCTAAGTCTTTGTTTCACTTAGTTTGACGGACATCGTTGTTAGCATCAATTGAGTTGCCATCAATGAAACGACTTTGGTAAGCGTTGTCACCTTGGTCACTTAAAGCTGCGGTGAAACGGTCAAAGTTAAGTACGTAAGGTAAGAGCTTGTTGGTAAGAAATTCATTAACACTGTCGCTACTTTGGTACACATCACGAATCAATGAACCAGGCAAGTTAGCATAACGAGTAAGAATAAAGTGACCATAAACCTTGCCATCACGAGTACTGTTGCTGTAAGACTGAATGTTAAAGTAAGCTTTCACAAACTCACCAATGATGCGATCGTTTTGGGTTAGGGTTGTGAGTGAGTCAGTGTTGTAAAGACTAAGGTAAGGAGCAAATAACGGTGCTCACGCGCCGCCATTAGTGTCACTGGCAGCTTCGGCTTTTGCATTAAGCGCGTAGTCTTGAATACCACTAAGACCAAGTCTAAAGCGTATCAAAGTGTCAGTGAGTAATAATGAACGAGTGAAGTAATTGAAGTGTTGACGTTGTGAGTCAGGGTCACTAGTGTCATACTTACCTTCTTGTGGTAACTTGGTTCATTCGTAAGTTAAGGCTTTCTTAAGCACAATGAATTCACCGGCATGGTCAAAAAGATTGGCAAAGTCAATGGTGCTAGTGTCAGCGTTCACAAGGCTGCTTGCTGGTAAGGTGTGGAGTAAACGTAAAATGTTAGCAAAGTAATTGAAAGTTACTTGTGCACCTGAGAGCACAAAGTTTTGTTTTGCTAGTTTAATTTGTGATTCGGTGTTAAGAGTACGAATGGCGTTGTAGTCAATTGGTAAGCTAGTGTCGGCAAGCACAGTACCAGTGTGACCAAAGAGGTCATAGTAAGGGTTAAGTTCATCTTTTGACACTTTGCCATTGGCTACGGCAAAGCCAAGCGCTTGCGTAAGCGCAGAAGTTAAACGCGCATCAGCCACGCCACTTGGATTAACTAAGTCCACAGCCTCACTAAATCTTGTTTGTGAGCGGAAGTGGTCGGCAACTTGTTGTTGAGTTAAGTCAAGACGGTCAAAGTTTAAGAATTTTTCTGCTTGGTAAAGACGTGGTAACAAGTAATTCATTTGTCCGTAGTTAGCTTGTCAGTTTCGGTGGAACTTAAAGGCTTGGACTAACAAAGCAACATTTGACTGGATGTCAAGCATTTGGTTACGTAAGTCAGCAAGACGATCTACACTTTGAGTGTGTGCTTGTTCGTCGAGCGTAGCATCAGTTGCACGTGCACTTTCAAGGACAAAGTCAGCATTAAGTTTAAACAAACGAGTAAACAAGTTGTGAACAAAGACACTGTTAGTTAAATTCGCGTTGGTAAAAGCAGTTTCAAGAGCGGCAAAAACGCTAAAGAATGGGTTGTTGATTTGGACGGTAACTTCGGCGTCTTGGGTGTTAGTGGTTGCTGCTTGGAGTAAAAGTTGGTAGTCACGGTTGTTGGCGCTGGCAGCACTAAGACCATCAAGGGCATCTTGGTTGACACCAACAAAGTTAGCCACGTAACGTGGTGCAACTTCAATTACGTATTTTAAGAAGGCTAAACTTGGTTTGAGTGTTTTTCAAGCACTGTAAGCTTCTTGTTGGGTTGGGGTTGCGTTTGGTCCTGGGTCAGCAACTGGGTGGTTGTTCCGGTGGTAACGGTTCAACGCTTCGATGTACTTGTTAAGTGTCTCGAGAGTTGAATGCGCCATGTTCCGGTAGGCTGCGCTTACACTTTGGTCGTTAGCTTTGGCAATGTCACTGTAGTTATAAAGGTAGCTAAGTTGTTTGAATTGGTACAAAGCAGGTTGGTTCGAAGTTTCAAAAGCTGAGGTGAGTAAGTTAAAGTCAGCATCAAAAGCTGCTTTGTTAGTACGACGGACGTTGATAAGGGCGTTGTAGAAAGGATCGTTATCAACATTTGGATGTGCATCTGGTGAGGCAGGGTCAATGTTAGGATCAACAGCACCGCTGTAGTAAGCACTCTGTGCAAGTTGGTCTTTAATGTTGGCAAAAAGGTTGCTAAGGTTCGTGTGTACGTTGGTAAAGTTGGTTTGCGCGTTTGAAAGTTGTAAGGTTTGCGCGTAGTTAAACAACTGTGTGAGTTTGCTTTGTAACTCAGCACGTGAAGCTGCTGAAGTTAAAGCAGTGTAGTTACGTGCTTGGTTGAGCACTTCGGTGTAATCGTTTTTAGCTTCGTTGGTAGCATTAGTGAAACGATCCAAGAAGGCTTGTTGGTAGTCAAGTAAGTAACCAAGTTGTACACGGTTTAAGTTCCGTAGTTCATTAGCTTTAGTTTGGACTTCGTTTCGTAACCAGGTCACTGTTGCGTAAGCATTGGTGATTTCTTGTACATTTTTTGCTAAAGAGTTGCTGTAAACACGAAGGTTATTATCTCTTGATTCGGCTGCAGTTTCTACACGGTTAACGTTAGCGTTGTCTTGTTTAAGTAAGCCCACAAGGTTGTCGTAATTGGCTTGGCTAGTAGCAGTTTGAGTGCCAAGTTCACGTAAAGCATCTTGGTAAAGTGAATTAAGTAAAACTTGGTCAAAGTAAGTATTATTAAGGTCAAAAATAGCATTCGCTAATTCATCTACGTTGGTTACGCTTGCAACTAGTTTAGTGCTTGCTTGACGCAGAAATTCTGCTTGCGCAACAGTAGTAGTGTTAGTTTCAATTTCATTTGAGTTTAACTCATTAGTAGCATCACTTGCGGTGTTGTTAGCATTAGGAGCAGGAACAACGTGTTGGTTAAGTGAATATTTGTAAAGGTCATTAAGTAATAAGTAAAAACGACTGGCAACATTTAGTTTGACACCAGTGGTGAAAAGATGGGTGTAGGCGTTAGCATAGTCTTCAGAAGTTGAGCTAGGGTTGTTAAGTACCTTCGCTGGAGTAATTTGTTCGCTGTTGTAGAGTGCAATTAAGTCAGACGCAAGTTCTGGTTCATCAATATTTTTACGTGCAAATGCGTTTACTAAGTTTTTAAGTTGGTTTTGGACATCGTCTACGGCAAAGGTTTGCGCGTAAGCTTGGGCTTCAGCGGTAATTTGGGCAACAAGAGCACTAAGGAATTCAAAACCGTTTGCTGGTAGTTTTTCACCCTTAGTAGTGCTTTTTGTTTCAATGGTTTCTGGCGCAAATTTGTATGATAAGTTTCAGAATGCAAAGTTAGTTTTAGCTTGGGCAATAATGTGGTCAATTAAAGTAGTTAAAGTAGCGTTAGTAGCTGCATCTAAGTTTAAAACTTTGATGGTTGCTTGCGCTTGTTGAGCATTAGTGAGGAATTTTTCGTAATTACTGTAGATTTCGCTATTATCAGGTTGTAAGTTTGAAACATCTGTGGTGCCACTGAAAATATTTGCTGCTACGGTTGCATACAACTTGTCAAAAAGTTGTTCGTAAAGCAACACAAGATCACGTGTGAAGTTCTCATCGTTTTCCACAATTGCGGTTAAAGCATCGGTAATAATTGGAGTTAAGGTTTTCAAACTTTGTGCAGATAAAGTTGACTTTTCAAGTTGTTCAGCATAAAGTACATTGTAAAGTTTCACTTCAAGTGGCAGAATTGCTTCATCATTACGATCGATAAGCTCATTAGTTTCATTGATAAATGTGGCGAAATCAGCACTTTTGTCAAAGCGCGCAAACGCTTGTTGGAAAGCTACTTTAATATCACTAAGTTTGAACAAAGCACGATATTGATTTCACGCTTTGGTCAAGAAGGTTTGATTTGCCTGAGCATCTGAAGCGGTTTGATTTCTTACCGCAAGAGACAATTGAGTTGAAGCAACTAACTTATTAAGCGCGTTACGCTGTTTAAGTTTGTCAGTCACATCGCTGTCGCCATTAACAAGCACTTGTTGCGCAAAAGAAATTAACGCTGTAAGTGAACTTAGTTCATTAGTTGCTAATGAAGTTTTGTACGCATTCACAAACTCTTGAGCATTATCAATTGCTAATTTCAACTGCTCAAATTGAGCAACTGAAGTAACATTTTGGTCAAGTCTGGTGATTGAATTAACTTCTTTTTCTTTCGTCTTGAGCATTTGCGCTGCAATTACTCCACCTGCTGTTGCAGGAATAAGAAGTACTCCAGCTGTTGCTGTTACTATTGCTATTGGTTTTTTACTTTTAGCCATAATTTCCTTTCTTGATTCAAGGTCAGAGTAGCCATTTTTGCTACTTAATATTTAATATGTATATTTTAACAAAAAATAAAAAATACGCACCACTTCATACAAAATGAAGGAGCGTATCATAAAGTACTATTTTTAAGAGTTATTCGTTGAATTTACTATTTAATTTTTTAAAATTTTTAGCAAACTTTAGAGACAAAAACACTTATTGGTCATCGATTCTAAACAAACAAAAAAAGGTGAAAATTTCTTATTCAAAACCTCAAAAAATTACTTTCAAACAAGGAAAATACTCTAATTTTTATAAACTAATATTATTCTTGAGTTTAGAGTCTGCAAATTTTAATTTTTATGAATAAAATTTTTGTTTTAAGCCTATAAAATAGAATTATTCGTTAAATGGTACGTCAATATATTTTAAATATTTGTTTAAATTTTCAATATTTCTATCAAATGTTAAAAAATCCGTTTCAGGAAACAAAAACATCATTCAAAGGATGCCATAAAAATTTATGAGCAACTTAAATTGATAGTATAAATCAAAATTAATGTTTGAATCATACGTTAATAAAAATCATTTTTCTGTTTCATCATTCATAAAAACTGAAGAAGAAAAATAAGCTAAATCTATGTACGGATGGCCACTTGTTGTATATTCAAAATCGATAAACCAAATTTTTTTATTTTGATCTAAAAGTATATTTTTTTCATTTAAATCATTGTGTGAAACGCAAACGTTTGGAATATTTTTTAGCAAAAGCATGAGCTTTTCGTATTGCTTTTCTCCCAAATATTTTTTTAATTTTTGAGCTGCCAATTCATTGTTTGCTTTTGCGTAATAATTGCTTCTTTCATACAAATTATTTTTCGGCAAACGTCCTAATTTAGCGTTATGAAAGGCTTTGATATTAAGAACTATTTTTCTTAAAATGCCCTTATCTTCGAAATCTATTTTTTGCGAATCTATGTATTTTCTAATAATTTTCGTCGAATCTTCATATAAAACTTTTGGTACAAAATTCAGTTTATTAAATTTGCTATATTTCACTTTAAACGCTTGAAATTTCGGAACTTTTAATTGCAAAAAATAGTTACTAAAGCGATAATTTTCATTAGACAAGCCGCCAGTGATTTTGGTCATTTGTAATTTTTCAAAATCAAGTTTACTATATTTAATTTCGAATGCTTTTTCGCTTAGTTTTTGACACATATAACGCATTTTATTAAGATCAGAAAGCGACACTTTGAAAACTTTTTGAATATTTTCTAAAGAGAAAGAACAAGAATCTAGTAGTGAAATTAAATCAAAAGCAAAATGATTTAATCTAACTCATTCGAAATCGATGAATTTCACATTCAAGTTATCATCAATTAAAATATTTTGGTTATTTAAATCGCCATGCGTAATATTTCAGTTTTGTTTTTTAAAATAAGAAAGATACTTTTTAAAACGTTCGTCAGTTATCTCTCCATAAGTATTTCAATTTATCGCGCCAATGTTATTGATTTTTTGATTTTGAAATTTTTTTAACTCATTTAAAATTGCTAATTGTTTTTCATCAGTCAATTCAATTTCGTTCAATGTTTTTCCATTAAATCATTTTTTCACAAAAACGCCTTTGTGATAATAAAGATAATCCGGGTCATTTTTTAACACTAATTCTTCTGCGTCATGATTCACAAAATCATTATTTGGAATTCTTATTTGAACTAGTTGGTTATCAAGTTTGCCTTGAAAAGTAAAATTGTGAAAACCACTATAATATAGGCTTATTAACTGAATTTTATTTTCAAAGTGATTATTTAACTCGTAAAAAAGTTGTTGTGCTTTACTGTTTGTTGTTAAGTCAGTAATCAATATTGTTTTCGACGACATATGTCATAAATTATACGTAATGCTGAAACTTCTTTTAGTTAAAAAAATGATCATTTTGTATTATTTTCTTTAAGTGATTTAGAAAATCAATATTGTAACTGAAGTAAAAATAGATAATTTAGTTAAATAGTTTGAAAATGTTAATACTGCCTCTTTTATTTAATTTATGCATTTAAAAAAGTATTGACAGTAAACTTTCTATAATAATAAGGACATACGAATGCTTAAACTAAACAAAATAATTAATCTTGATGAATTTTTTAATGAAAATAAACCAGCTCAGAATTCGGAATGTTTTCTTCCGCTTTTTGAGTCAAAGCAAATAAAAATTGCTGCAATCGCTTCTAATTCTCTTGTTGAAACTGGCTGAATGATAAATCAAGGAATTGAATTTTGTTTACTATACAAAGGTACAGCTCTTTTAAGCGACAAACAAGGGCAGCTGATTCATATGAAAGCAGGTGATATACTTAAAATTGACGCTAAAGCTAAACACAAAATTGTGTCAACTTCACCAGAGGCTTTATGATTAGCGATTTATTTAAATTAAAAGTCAAAATTTTTCTCACAAGTAAACTTTTTTCTCTATAATTAAAAGACACTTATTTGTGTTTTTATTTACTAATCTATATATGTTATAGATATATACATCGTAATTAAAATTAAATTTGTTAATTAATTTAGACCAAATTTACAAGTGCAAAAACTCTTAAAAAAATTTTTAAAAAATATTTTTGTAAAAAAGTTTTTACTCTATAATTAATAAGCAACATTTAAACGAATGCCGATTTAGCTCAGCGGTAGAGCAGCTGGCTGTTAACCAGTTGGTCACAAGTTCGATCCTTGTAATCGGCGCCATATAATTGGTCTGTTGGTGAAGCGGTTAACACACATGGTTTTCATCCATGCATGCACGGGTTCGATCCCCGTACAGACTACCATTTGGAGAGTTAGCTCAGTTGGGAGAGCATCGCCCTTACAAGGCGAGGGTCATGGGTTCGAGCCCCTTACTCTCCACCATTTGATGATTATCACCAGAAATACCTTCAATGGTATTTTTTTATGCAAAAAAGGAGTACAAATGTTTAAAAAAGCAGGGAAAGATGCCTGAAACGTGGTTAAACGTGGAAATATGTTTATGTTAGCAATCGGATTGTTACTTGGAGCAGCTTTTAATGAAGTTGTTAAATCACTTGCTAATGATGTAATTATGGCAGCAATTGCGAACACTTTTAAAGTTGATAGTGTTGCTGATTTAAAGGTTGGTGCAGTTTTAATTGGTAAGTTTCTCGCAGCGTTAATTTCATTCTTAATTGTTGCCTTAATTGTTTTTATCACCTTGTGAGCCATCTTTTTAGTCCGGAACATTGTAGTAGCAAAAAAGGCAACGAAAAAATCGCAAACCCCTTCTGTTACACCACAACCTGATACACAAGAATTAATTCTCGCAGAACTTAGAAAACTTAACCAACACTGACAACAAACACAAACAATTCAACCAGACGCAGAAACAAAATAAAAACACAATCATTGTGCCTGATTGTGTTTTTTTATTAATCAAATAACATAGTTTAAACTTGCGCAGTTGCTAAAATTCTTGATTTTTCAGCTTCTCAATTTGCAAGCGAACCATATTTTTTAATGTGAAGTTTATCTTCAATGATTGATGGACCAAATGAAAGTCCAATGAAAATAAAGAGTACAACAATTGTCATTACACGTGAAACAACTGCAGAAGTGTAATTAGGGTTGCCTTCTTTTTGCAAGACTGCTAAACTAAAGATATTAGCAAAAGGTTCGATCACTTGCATTGAAAGTGCAAGCCAGATAAGAGCCACCGAAGTAGCGGCAAAGAATTTGAATCCTTTGACGGTTTGATTAATTTTAATTTTGTTTGTTTTTTTGTTCAACAACGCCCCGAAAATAGCGAAGGAAATAAATCCAAATGTGAACAAGGCCGTTCAGTTTGACATCAAATCAGCAAAACTATAAAGTTTATGCATTGTCACGCCACCATAAACATCGTAGTATGATACAGTAGGATAATAACCGTATGCACCTATAATAAAGAATAATACAACAATTGGAATTGAAATTGCTATGCTGTAAAGTGAACCAACTTTTGGTTTATTAGAATTTAGTTTACGGAAGAATTTTTGTCAGTATGGTAATTCACCTTGAGCGATTAGATCTTCAACAAAACGTGGTGCTCACATTGAAAAACCATTAATGATTCCAAGCACACCAATTGCAATAAAGATGTTAATTAAACCATAGATGGTGTTACCAGCTTTGACTGCTGCTTGGTTACCTGCACCACCAAACAAGCTAATCATTTGCTCACGCATATTTGTGAATGAACCACCGTTAATTGACATTGAAATTGCAATCACTACATAAATAATTGTAGTAACACCAAGGCCAAGGAAAATAGCAAGTGGAGTTTTTTTAGGTTGTTTCATTTCTGATGAAATACCAGCAGCAACATAGAAACCATCGTATGCAAAGAAAATTGCAGTTAATGAAAGAAAAATTCCAAAGAAAGCACCCATACCACTTACTTGTGAAAGTGTAGCACCTGCTACTGGAGTTAATTCTCCATCACTAGGAATAACAATTCCTGCTTTTACATCTTGTAAACCACCGTGACCAGAAAAAGCAAGTACAAAGCCAATTAAAGCCACGAAAAGTAAAGGAATAAATTTAATTGAAAGCACAATTTTGTTTTGCACATCACCAACTTTTGAGAAGAAAGCTGGAATAGTTAGAAAGTAAACTGTAAGCACTAACGCGATGATTAATCAAATTAATCAATCTACTTGTGTGCCAATTACAGCCGGACTTGCATCTGTGTTGATTAGAGCCCCAAGCCCATCTTGTAGTGGTAAAAACACATAAAGTGGCATAAAGAAGTAGGTTAATGGTAGATAGATGTAAGTCATAAAGTTCTTTGTCGCGTTGTACAAAGTTCGGTTAGTAAAAATTTTTGCTCAACTAATAAGAGATAAGTTGTCATTTTTTACGCTCGCAATTTCAATAAGCGCAAGCGCCATGCAAATAATTGCAAAAGAAGCTAAGATTCACGAAAAAATCGCAAGGATCAAGCTGCTTTGTGAATTACTAAGCACTGATTCTGACTTGAAGAAAATTCCCGCGCCAATTGATCCACCAACAACAATTAGCATGGCAGAAAAGAAGGAAATTTTCTTTTTTTGACTAATCTCAGGAGCATTTTTTGTTTCTTGATTACTCATAATGTTCCTTACTAGACGAAAGAGGGATAATGGTTGCAATTTTCGTCAACAGAGTTGCAACCATCTTTTTGTTAGTTTCTACTGCTAAAACAGTAAATGTAACAAAAAGGTAGAAGTTTAAGTATCGTATGTTTGCGAATAACTCTATGTTATAAAGTTAAACGCAAAATTATTAGTGTTAGCTAACGAGTTATTAGCTTTCTATTTATAAGTTAAGTTAATTGTTTAACCAAAAATAATTTTGGTACCACTATGACCAGCGAGTGCTTCTTCTACTTTATCAAGTGAAGCAATTAAAGCTACATTTGTTTTGTTTGCTTTTACAAAATCAATTGCAGCTTGCACTTTTGGTAGCATACTACCTGGAGCAAATTGATTTTGACCAATGTAAGTTTCTAATTCTGAAACTGTGACTGTTTCAAGTTTCTTTTGATCAGGTTTGTTGTAGTTGACATAAATGTAATCAACAGCAGTAAGAATTACAAAGGTATCAGCTTCCACTTTCGCTGCGATTTTAGCAAGCGCAAAGTCTTTGTCAATAACTCCATCAACACCTTGGTATGTACCATCAGCATTGATAATAGTTGGAATACCACCGCCACCTCCGGCAATCACCACGTGACCGGCATCGAAAGCTGCTTTCATCGCGCTTAAACCAACAACATCAAGTGGTTTTGGTGATGGTACAACTTTACGGTAGCCACGACCAGCATCTTCAACAATAACTGAATTAGGATTGTTTGCTTCAGCATCTGCTTTGGTAGCGTAGAAAGGACCAACTGGTTTGGTTGGATTAGCAAAGGCTTTATCGTTAGCGTCAACAATTGTTTGGGTCAAGTAGTAAAGTACTTGCTTTGCACCAAGTCCAGTTTTAATTAATTCGTTTGAAATAGCAGTTAACATGTGGTAACCAATGTAACCTTGGCTCATACCACCTGCTTCAGCAAAAGGTACAAGTGCAGTTTTAGGATTACTTTTTTTAGCATCAGCAAAAGCGTTGAAGATCATACCAACTTGCGGACCATTGCCGTGACCTACTAAAACTTTGTTGCCAGCTTTGATGAGTTCAGCAACTTTTTTAGCTGGTACTTGCACCAATTCTTTTTGCTCACTTGGGGTGTTACCAAGTGCATTTCCACCTAAGGCAATAACTATTTTTTTTGACATTATAAATTTCCTGTTTTTTTATTTATCACTATGCCATAACGTAATTGGCAAAATGAAATGTAATTAGTAACCTAAAGTTGCTAAAATTACTGCCTTGATTGTGTGCATTCTGTTACCAGCTTGTTCGATTGATTTGTTGTATTTTGATTGGAACACTTCGTCGGTAACTTCCATTGCACCAGTAGCTACTACTGGATATTTAGCGCCAAGTGTAGCTTTAATTTCAGCTGAGAATTGAGTGTGGTCGTCGTGGAATGCTGGTAAGCAGTGAAGGAAAATGACATCTTCTTTCGCTGCTTTAATCATGTCCATATCTACTTGGAATTTACCTAATTCTTGAATTCTTGGTTCAAATAATGAAAAGTCTTCACCAAGTGATACTCACACGTCAGTGTAAATTGCATCAGCATCTTTAGCTGCTTCGAGTTTATTGTCTGAGAATGTGACTGAACCACCATTTCTCTTGAATAATTCTTGACAAGCATCAAAAACCGCTTTGTGGTCTGGACCATTTTTAACAATTTCGTGTTGTGATTTTGGTCCACAAAGCACAATGTGCACACCAAAGAAAGCAGCACCGATAAGCAATGAACGAGCAACATTATTCTTGATGTCACCTGCGAACACAAGTTTTTTACCTTTAAGGTCGCCTTTGAATTCTTTGATGGTCATGTAGTCAGCAAACATTTGAGTTGGGTGTTCTGCGTCAGTTAAACCATTTCACACTGGCACACCTGAGTATTTCACAAGCGCATCAACATCTGATTGTTTGAAACCTCTAAATTCGATACCATCATACATTTGGCCTAAAACTTTAGCTGTATCTTCGATCGATTCTTTTTTACCAAAGTTTGAACCAGCTGGTCCGATGTATGTACATGATGCTCCTAAGTCAGCAGCTGCCACTTCAAAAGCACAACGTGTTCTGGTTGAATCTTTTTGGAAAAGAATTACGATGTTTTTGCCAACAAGTGGTCTGGTGTTAACATGTAAACCTTGTTGTTTAGCTTTTTTAAGGTCAAGTGAAAGGTCAAGCACGTAATTAACTTCTTCTGTTGTTCAGTTAAGCGCACTATCAAGTGAACGACCTAATAAATTTCTTGGCATTTTACTCCTCTATTTTGATTAAAAATTAAGTGAAAATAGTTATATGGAGCAAAATTGTCATAGCAAAATTCTTTCTGCCAAGATACTATAAAAAATACTATCCAAAAATGGGTATGTTTGAAAATATTTGAGATAGTAAATTTTATTTGAACCCTATAACACAGTAGAATTCGCTAAAACAAGTTCGCTGCACATAAAAGCTGTGAAAAATCTACAAAAAGTAATTTGAAAACTTTTTGTGTTTGAAAATTAAAAATTATTCAATGTCTTCACGAACAAGTGGCATTGACATACAACGAGCACTACCCATTCCTAATGATAATTGGTTACCATCGAATGAAAGTACGGTAATACCTCTGTTTTTAAGAGCTTGTTCGGTTTTTTTGTTACGTGAGTAACCGACAACCACACCTGGTGCAATGGTTAAGTAGTTAGTTGCATCAAAGTGTGTTTCCACATCAATGTCAGTTTGTCTAGCGTTTTCACCTGCAACAGGAATAAGTTTTGGTTTTTTACCAATAATGTGTTCAAGCAATTCAGCAAGTGGTTTGTCAATTTCCACAAATTCAATTTTGTCGCTTGTTAAATCAATGTCTCAAGCTTTAAGCACTGAAAGCATATTTGGTGAATACAAGAATGTATCAGTATCCATCATTGTAAGTCAAGTGTCAAGGTGCATAAGATTTGGCATTGGTGGCACATTAATCGCTACAATTCTGGTGAATTTTGCTTCGTCGTTATTTTTAATATTTTTGGCAATAGTCAAGATTGCTTCTTTATTTGTTCTTTCAGAAACACCAATTACTAAAGTGTTTTTGTTGTAAATAAAGATGTCGCCACCTTCGATAAAACCTTCATCGTGTCTGTCGAATCATTGTGGAGTATCTTTATAGTCTTTGTGAACATTAAAGATAAACTGAGCAAAAATTGTTTCTCTTCTTCTGGTTACATACTTCATGTGGTTTAATGAAATACCATTACCGGCTGTAGCAAACGGGTCACGAGTGAAGTATAAGTTTGGCATAGGATCAACAATTAACTCAATTTCACTGTCAATCTCTAAATCATATCTGGTCACACCTGCAACCAAAGTTCTCACAAATCTTTTTGGATCAAATTCCAATGATTTCACATATTTTTGAACTAAAGGTCTTAATTCTGCTGTAAGTTTTGGTTCAGCTTCATCAAGTCATTGTTCAAGGAAAGCATCTCTTTGTGCTTGGGTCGCATGGTTGAAATAAGTATCAGCTACTAAATCTACTAATTGAATGACTTCGATGCCTTGGTCTTCTAAAATTTTGACAAATGCTTTGTGTTCTTGAATAGCTGTATCGCATTCTAAAATACAACTAAATAACAATTCATCAAGGCGAGATGGACAGATACGCCTGATCTCGTCTCCGGGTGTGTGCACTAAAACTTTTTTTAGTTTACCCACCTCACTATAAACGTTTAGTTTACTCATTTTATAGTAAGCTCCTTATTATGATTTATAAAAAGAATTTGCCAACAAATATATTTGGCAAAGATAGTATACTTTTTTTTTTTTTTTTTTGTATGAAGAATCACAAAAAATGCAAAAACTATGTGAAAAGTTCCATTTTTATTTTGTATTTTTTGTGTTGTGATAAAATTAATTATTTTTTTCTTCAAAAACGATTGAATCGCTCTTTTCAGTCCTTATAGTACACGAACGAAATATTTATAGTAAAATTTCAAATTATGAACAAAGTAGCAGTCAAAGAAAAAATTTTAATTGAACTTAAACAAATTGCACACGAACTCGGACTAGAAAAGGAAGTAATATTTACCGAGCCAAAATCATATGCCGACTTTGCCACTAGTTTGGCTATGGGGAACAAAGGTAGAAACCCACAGGAAGTTGCCAAAGAAATTATTGCTAAATTAGAACCAAAAAAAGCGGAACTTTTCATTGGTAAAATTGAAGTTGCCGGGCCAGGTTTTTTAAACTTCTTTTTAAGTGAAAATTCTTTAGTTCAAGGCCTTAGTGAAGTGTTGAAACTTGGCAGCAACTACGGTAGAGGTAACAAAAGCGGCAAAATTAACGTTGAGTTTGTCTCAGCTAACCCAACTGGGTTTTTACACATTGGCCACGCAAGAAATGCTGCCATTGGTTCGACACTTGCAAACATTCTTGAATTTTCTGGCATGACAGTTGAACGTGAATATTACATTAACGATGCTGGTAACCAAATCAATATGTTGGCCAACTCAGTTTTTGCAAGATATCAACAACTTTTTGATCAAAATTTTCCTATGCCTGAAGAGGCTTACCACGGTGAAGACATTATCTGAGCTGCTGAAGAATTTCATAAAAAATATGGTGATAAATTCAAAGGCGCAACACTCACACCTGATGTGTTAAAAATTTTTAAAGATGATAGTTTAAGCTTATTTTTAGCAGAAATTGAGCGCGATCTCAAAAGATTTGGCGTGTGATTTGATACTTGATACAGTGAACGTTCACTTTACAACGATGATTCAAAGATTATTAAAGAAGCAATTAAAAAGTTAAATAATGTTTATGAAAAAGATGGAGCTACTTGATTAAGGACTACTGCTAGCGGCGATGATAAAGATCGTGTACTAATTAAAAGCAATGGTGAATACACATACTTCACACCAGACATTGCATATCACAACATCAAATTCAATAAAACTGGTGGTCAAGACGGTATTGTGATGGACGTTTGAGGCGGTGACCACTCTGGTTATGTAAAAAGAATGCAAATTGCAATGGAAAACCTTGGTCACAAACCTGAAAATCTTATTATTTTGTGTATGCAACTTGTGCGTCTTATGAAAAATGGTGAAGAATTTAAGATGTCAAAACGTAGAGGTACCACATTTTTCTTAAGAGAATTTCTTGATTTAGTTGGTAAAGACAGTGCTCGTTTTATTTTATTAGATAGAACATTTAACTCAAAATTGGATTTTGATATTGAAATTGCAACTAGTAAAACTAACGACAACCCTGCTGTGCTTGTACAATATGCTAATGCACGTGCCAAAACTTTACTTTCTAAATCAAATTACAAACTAGAAGAATTAATACCTGAAAAATACGATTTACAAACTGACGAAAAACTTATCAACACTATTCTTGAATTTCCTGAAGTTGTGCAAAAGTCAGCAGATAAATATTTAACCAACATGTTGACTCAATATTTAATTAAACTTGCCAAAGAATTTAATTCATGATACTCAAACACAGATAAAATCATCGGTAACGAAAATGAAAAAAGTTTACTTGCTTTAGTAAGAGCAGTAAACATTACAATTGAAAACGGTATGAAATTAATTGGTATCGAAATCTTAGAAAATATGTAAATCAATGTGCTGAGGCACATTTTTTTATTGCTGTCGAAACTCATTTTTTCGATTTTTAATCTTTAAATTATTGGGAAGGTAATAATCTTCTTTGTCACTAATACATATATAAAATAGACTTATTTGTGAATTTGATGTTTCTTAGTGAAGAAAAATTTTTCACTTTTTTGAAGAAGTCAGTTTACTCCTTTTAAATTCTGCAAATTATGTTAGAAAAATAAGTTTTTACGTAAATTCTTTAATTCAAGAATTTTTTGTTTAAAAATAAATCTTTTAATTAAGTCAGATGTGCTTATGCGTTTTTAGACGAAAAATAACAATAAAAAATAAATAAAAAACCAGAAATTTTCTGGTTTTACTTACGGCGTTAAAAACAAATGGTGCCCAAGACAGGACTTGAACCTGCACGGATTGCTCCACTAGATCCTTAGTCTAGCGTGTCTGCCAATTTCACCACTCGGGCGTGTAAAATATTTTACACTAAAATTTTAATTTCGTAAAAATTTGTAAAATATTTTTTAAATTATTATTGTGATTCTGACTCGCTTTTTATCCAGTTATGACTTCCTGAGTTAAGTATTCATAACGATAAGTATAATTACGTTTTCGACCTCAGACAAGAATTGAGGAACTAATACCGAATTGTCCAATAAACATAATAAAAATCATTGTAATTTTACTTACGACATTTAAATACGCAGTAACTCCAGTAGTTAAACCGGCAGTTCCGAAGGCTGAAGCAACTTCAAATAAGTAATGTTGGAAGTGAAATTTGGTCGCGTCTGCTGCACCGCCATAATTTGTAGAAGATGTCGAAATGATAAACGTACCGGTTAAAACTAAAATAATGCCGGTTAAAAATACAAGAAAACTATTGCGAACGCTTGAGTCTGCTATTTTTCTCTTAAATGCTCGCACGGATGGGCGACCCATAATTCTGGAAATTAAAGTTAAGATAATAATGGCAAAAGTTGTGGTGCGAATTCCCCCACCAGTTGATGATGGAGCAGCGCCTAAAAACATTAACACAGTAACTATGAAATTAGATGGTGATGAAAGAGCTTCCATCGGAAAGGTTGCAAAACCAGCGCTTCTAGAAGAAAAACTTATAAAAAGTAAAGACCAAACTCGTTTACCGTGTGTGCCATAAAACATCTTAGTATCATTTCAAAATGAAGTTGAACGTTTTGAGGAAACTTCAAAGGCAATTAAAAGTAAGAAACCAACTAATGTCACTATGAAATAGGTTCAAACGCTGATTTTAGTCACTAATTGTCATTGATATTTTCTTTTGTTACCTTGAAATTTATAGCGAAAGTAATTAAAAATATCGTGAATAACTGGATAACCAAGACCACCAATGACAAGTAAAATAACAAAAATCACTTGTAGCGAAATGTTGTAGTAATAAGCAAATAAAGAATTGTCGCCAATAATATCGAAACCAGCATTATTTAGTGCACTGATCGCATGAAAGAATCCATACCTAAAACTAATTCCAATATTTTTGTAAGGCGACACAAATTTGCCAACAGGCGCATAATCAAAGAAATTTTTTGTATCTTCAACTGGGACTAGTTGCTGCGCTTTAACAATTTCTGGTTGGTTGAAATAAAAGTAAAAAGTAAGTATAAAACCAAAAACAATTCAAACAATAAATAAAATAGAAATAGAAATCACAATGATTGATTTCACCTCGCGACTATTCGAAGAGCTTCGTTCTGTGGAAACAAGCTCTAATTCCTTCAAAGCTGTTTTCTTTTTAAAAAACAAAATGTTAAAGATGTAAATCTTAAGTGCAAAAACACCCACGCCACCAATTAAAATCAAAAATGCGATGATAACTTCCCCAAAAACATTTCATGTTTCAAATGTGTTTTTGGTTACTAAACCAGTATCACTAAATGCTGATACCGAGGTAAACAAAGCATCTAAAAACGAAACTGAATTTCACCCACTAAACCGATACGAGTGTGTTATAGGCGCGTACAATAAAAAAGCAGACACAAGTACGATGATTAAATAAACTGTAAAAATCATCCTTACTTTGTTTGTCCTGTGTCGAAAATTATTATATTTTTGAAGTGATTTAATAAGTCAACTATTGCGTAACCTATTTTGCCATTTTCAATTTGACATATCAATATTTTATATTTATCTCAAACAAAAACCATATTTTTTTCTTTTGCTTCAATTCGCTGTCATTAAGATTCGAACAAAATTTGTTAGTTTTGGAATGAAAAGCTAACTTGATGTCAAACTAAGCTTTGCTTTAAATATAGTAAAATATTTGCATCAAAGGAGCAAATTATGAGAAAGTTGTTGCGTAAACCTCAGGACATTTGTGTGATTGGTGCTGGTCGTTTTGGTTCAGCCGTAATTTCACAACTTGCCAAGTCTGAATGTTCTTTACTTTTGATTGATAAAAGCGAAGAAAACCTTAAAAAATTTAACGATATTACAGAAAAAATTGTTATTACTGATGCTACGGACATTAAAGCTCTCAAATCACTAAAAGTTAATGAAATCGACACAATCATTGTTGCTTTGTCAGATAACATTGAAATTGTGGCTACTTTAGTAGAATTAAATGTGAAAAACATCATTGCTCGTGCAACATCAAAAAGACACGCTCTTGTGCTAGAAAAAATTGGTGCCAACATTATTATTGAACCTGAATTCGAAGCTGGAATTAGAACCGCTTTAATCGCGACAAACTCTAATTTCATTAAGTATTCAAAAAACATGCAAGATGCTGGCGGTGGGTTTGTAACTGCTCAAGTTGTTTTACGTAATCACGATTTCTACGACCAAATGATTAAAGATGCAAACTTTCACGAATTAAAAATTTCGGTGGTATTAATTAAACGTTCAACTAATTTCATTTTACCAACAGGTACCACAGAACTCAAAACCGATGACTTACTCACGATTTTAGGAAAAATCGAAGATGTTACGCACGCTTTAGAAATAATTAGCAACGACGAAAATTAAAATAAAAAAATTCTTTGATTTTTAAAAAATCATTTATAATAATATCCACAAGTGCCTATAGCAGAGGTGATCACCTGACCCCATTCCGAACTCAGTAGTTAAGCCCTCTAGTGCCGACGATAGCAGAGATGTGAAAATAGGGCGGTGCTTTTTTTTATTTTTTTTAAAAAAGCATAAAAAAGGAGACAAGCAACATTGGCAATATAACTGTCGGCTGTCTCTTCGTATTCCTCTATTATTTGATTAACGAGTGCCCGGCGGCGGGTGAGGATTATATCCTAGAATTTTTCTTCCACTCGAGATTATTATACCTTTTTCACTGTTAGAATATCCACTATGGGAACATATTGAATTTATAACTTGTTGTGTTAACGTAAACAATTTGTTCTCGTAATTGCTTAAGAGGAACTTCAAAACGCACTGTAATTGGCACAAAAGTGTGATAACGATATTGTTTTGTTGAAATTTGCTTAATACCCAAGGCTATTTTTGATTTCATAAGCGTGTTTTCAATGACAAAATAATCAACATTGACCTTGTTGTATAGTTTGCAGCGATATCATTTGAGACCATAGTTTTTAGTATCGATAATTTTGCCCATCACTTGAATAAAACTAAGCAAACGAGACTTGATATTATAAAAATAATAATCAGGACTTTTAATTCTTAACTTTGATTTCTGCAAACCGAACTTAGCTCAATTTTCTTGCAAAAACGTTTTTAAAAATTTATCAGTAAAATAGGTTAAACCTTTCTTCGAATGTACTGGTTTCTTGTAGAAATTAATTAAAAGTTTGTCGAAGTAAGTACTAAAATCGGGACTATAAACAACTTTGTTATTGGTTTTATTTTTTATTCTTAACCCATAGAGACGTTTAAAAATTGGGTCTAAGTAATGTAAACCCGCCAAGTGTCACAAATTTTCAACTTTGAAACAAACTAAAACCACACCTTTGAGGTTTTTTGTTTTAACCTCTGTTTCAGCAGCTGATTCATTTCTAGTTAGAAAGAAATCCAACTTTTGTTCTTTGCACTTTGTTTCAAAGTGTTTAAATACTGCCGCCACACCCGCAATTAAAGTAGTGATAGGAATTTTTCTTAAAATGTTAACACTCACAGTTCATCTCTTTCGGTTTTAACTTTAGTTTGATTTTATAACTTTTTGCTATGGTAAACCAAAAGATGGGAATTTATTTCAAGTTAACGTGTTTGAGAATAATTGATTTTTAGCTCATTCTCCCCTTTGCATTTGCAACGTGAAAAACTCTTTGTACTAAAGATATTTAATATAATATATGAATTAGTACCTTAGTTAAGAGAGACGGAGATTAATATGGCAAAAAGAATGAATACGCTTGATAGTCTTAAACTTGAAGAAAAGGTGGTACTTTTACGTACTGACTTTAACGTTCCAATTAAGGATGGCGTGATTACTTCTAACAAAAGGATTGTGGAAGCATTACCTACAATTAAATATTTGTTAGAAAAAAAAGCTAGAATTGTAATTTTTTCACACCTTGGTCGCATTAAAACTGAAGCAGATTTAGCGAAAAATACACTTTCACCAGTAGCAAGTGAACTTGCTCGTTTACTTGGCACACCAGTTAACTTCATTGATGAATCAAGTGGTAAATTGTTAAGACACGCTATTATGAGAATGAAACCAGGCGACATTGTCTTAGCAGAAAACACTCGTTTTGAAGATTTAAGAAACAAAGCCGAAAGCAGAAGTCACTGAAAATTATCAAAATACTGAGCTCGTCTTGGTCAAGTCTATGTTAACGACGCTTTTGGGGCGGCACATAGAAAAAATGCATCTACTTACGGTATTGCTGAATATGCTGATGAAGTAGCTATTGGTTTGTTAATGGAAAAAGAAGTAAAAAACTTGCAATATTTAACCAAAAAACCAGAAAAACCTTACTATGCTATTGTTGGCGGGAGCAAACTTAGCGACAAAATTCCTGTGCTTAAATCATTAATTAAAAAAGTTGACAAAATTTTCATTGTTGGTGGTATGGCATTTACTTTTATGAAAGCTGATGGCAAGAAAATTGGTAAATCAATTGTTGACAATGAAAACGTTAAATTCGCACAAGAATTTTTAGCAAAATATCGTACAAAAGTTGTTTTACCAGTTGACTTTAAATGTGCTAGCGATTTTACAGATTCTTACCCAATTGTTCAAGATAACGAAATTAGTGATGATTTAATGGGACTTGATATTGGTGAAAAAACACTTAGATTATTTGAAGAACAACTTCCAAACGCAAAGACAGTCGTATGAAATGGTCCTGCTGGTGTTGTTGAGTTTCAAAACTACAAACAAGGTACAGTGGGAATTGCAAAAATCTTAGGCTCGCTCAAAGATGCTAAAACCTTTATCGGCGGTGGCGACAGTGTTGCTGCAATCGAAAACGAAGGTTTAACTGATTTGTTTACTCACATTTCAACTGGTGGTGGTGCAACACTTGAATTCTTACAAGGAAAAGAATTACCAGCTTTGAAAATTATTAGAAAAAGAACTTAAAAACAAGCAATTGCTTGTTTTTTTTAATAAAAAAATATAAAAAGATGAGTACTTTCCCCAGTTTTGTCTTAAATTCACTTAGCTGAAAAAAATTTTGTTTAACTAATAAAAAGCAGCAACAAAAAGTCTTTTTCAAAAAGTTTAACAACTAAAAATTGAAAGTAAAAAAAAGTAGGTTCTATATAAAATTCTGAAAAACAAAAAAATTTTCATTTTAAGATTTATTACTATAAAATAGGCTTATTAGTAAAGATAAATTTTAAATTTAGCAGTCTTTATGTCTTTTGCAAAATTTTTTTATTTTTATTTTTCGTTATTGCCTTATTTATTATAATTAAGCTATGATTAGAATTACAGTTAACTACAATGAACGCTTGGATAAGTATCTTGCAAATAATAGTGAAATTTCAAGAAACGATGCAAAAGAACTTATCTTACAAGGCGCAGTCAAGGTTAACAATAACGTTGTTACCAAACAAAATTTTCCTGTGAAAGAAAATGACGTTATTGAAGTTGCGTATTTGCTTGAAAAAACAACGACAGTTGAACCAGTAGCAATGCAACTTGACATTTTGTACGAAGATGATGACTTAGTTGTTATTAACAAACCGAGCAATCTCGTTGTACATCCAGCGCCTGGACACTTTAATGACACATTGGTTAACGGTTTAATTCATCATTTTAAACAACTCTCAGATGCAAATGGCGAATTTCGTCCGGGAATTGTTCACCGCATCGACAAAGATACAAGCGGCTTACTGCTAGTTGCGAAAACCAACGAAATTCATAATGCTTTAGGCCAAATGTTGAAACAACATAAGATCAATAGATCATATATTGCCATTGTCGAAGGTTTAATACCGCATAAATTAATGAAAATTAATATTCCGTTAGCTCGTTCGCGCCAAGACCGTAAATTAATTGGTGTTGATGGCGATGGTAAAAATGCGATTACATATGTTGAAGTTTTAAAAACTTTTTATTTTGAAAATCATCCTTACACACTAATTCGTTGTGAGTTGGAAACCGGCCGCACACACCAAATTAGAGTTCATTTAGCTCACATAAAACATCCAATTTATGGTGATGCAACTTATGGTTCAAAAGTTGATGATTTTAATCAACGTTTACACGCTTACAAACTTGAATTTATTCACCCAAAAACACAGCAAAAAATTGAACTCTTTGCTCAAGTACCTCCTGAGTTTGATATTGCTGAATATGATTTTAACGAACTAAAATCACTAGAACCAATTCAAAGGAGTTCATAATGGAAAATAGACCACAAAGAGAACGCAAAAAACATTTTGCCGGTTTGGGCAACTTTTTTGCGAATAAATATAATCGAGACTATGTTCGTAACCCCATTTTAAACATTGAAGAAATGTGAAAACAATACGAAAAATCTAAGTTTAGGTATTTTATTGTTGGCACACTAGTCTTTATGGTTTTAAGTATGTTAATTTACTTAGCAATCTTAATCCTCACACTTGTATTCAAAAACTTGCAAATCAATGACTATATTCTGGAATTAAGCAACTCATCTGACCCAAACCCTGCTCAAACAGCCGCAAATGCTTTTAACACTAACGTAACTCTTACTGGTATTAATGTTGGTATTATGGCAATTGGAGTCGTGTTATACAGTCTTGGGGTTTTTGATAGTTACAAACAAAAAGACTTTTCAAACATTAGAATTTCAGCAACTTACATTTATTCGTTCTTTACTTTAATTAACTTTGTGAATATTGTTTTAAGTCTTGTGAATCGCTCCACAGCATTCAAACAAGCTTACTACTTCTTGGTGCCTTCTATTCTAGTATTTGTTTCAATTGGTTTAATGATTTTAGGTTACTTTTTATTTGTACGCGAAAATAAATACATTAGATTTGCTTTCATTCGGATTCATCAAACCAAAAAAACCGAAGAATTGATGAAGTTATTGCAACAAAATCAACAAAATGGCAATTCAAACGTAAATGACTTCTTTAGCACGATCTTTAATTTAGATCGTCAAAGTCAAGCAAGAGCACAAGAACAAGCAGCACAATTTACTGAAGAAGATGCTCCAAACCAAACAGACTCGAACTCAACTCAACAAGCAGAAGCTAAAGCCGAAACAACCAATAGTGTGGCAAGACAAAAACTTGAAGCTTTATCGGATGAACAATTACATCAAGTTGCACAAAAACTTAACATTTTCGGTTATCAACAAATGTCACGTCAAAACTTAATCGACTTAATCTTAAATATTGTTGATGGTAAGACAACTAATTAGTTTGATTAAATTAACTTAGAATTAATCGAATCAAAACACAAATGCTCCAGCGGGAGCATTTTTCTATATAATTCACATATGCTTGAATACGAAAAGAAACTCTGACAAGAACACAGGTTAATTTTGGGGCTTGATGAGGCAGGACGAGGGTGCCCTGCTGGACCATTAGTGGTTGCAGGTGTGATTTTTCCGCCTAACTATCAAAACCCTCACATTAATGATTCGAAAAAACTAACTCCAAAACAACGCGAAACTTTGTACAACGTTATTGTTAATGATGCTATTGCTTACCAAGTAGTGATTTTTGAACCAGAATATGTCGACCAACACAATCCAAAACAAACTTCACGTAACGGAATGCGGCAAATTGCTCAAAACATTACACCACAACCAACTTTTATTTTGACTGATTTTGAACAAATTCCTAATACTCCAATTCCGCAGGAGAATTTAATTAAGGGGGATGCTCAGAGTATTACCATTGCCGCAGCTTCAATCTTAGCTAAAGTTACTCGGGACCGTATTATGCTGGAACTTGACAAGTTGTATCCGAATTATGGTTTTGCGAAACATAAAGGTTATGGTACAAAAGCGCATTTAGATGCAGTTAATGCTTTTGGTAAAATTAAGGGAATTCACCGTTTAAGCTATAAATTCGGCTCAGACACAAAATAAAATCACATTGCCTCGTGCAAATGTGATTTTTTATTAATTTTGCAATGAATTGAAAATAATTATTTACTTGCCACAACTTTTTTTCTTTTGATTGATCTTCAACCAATAAAGAAGAGAATTGCAAGTGGTAATAAAATTGTAAGAATTACGGCAATGATATAAGTTCAAAGTCAAATTTTGTTACGGTGTCTTTTTTCTGCGGAAACATTAGCTAAAATGGCAGTTGCATCAGCACCTAAAAACATTTCAAAACCTTGACTTCTCTTCTTGTCAAAGATTTTCATAATAATGAACAAACCAATAAGACCACAAATAATTCCAAAAATAATTCAGCATAACAATCTCGTGCTTGTGAAAGCATTATCAAGTCATTTCGGTCAGTCAAAGTTGATTTTTAAAACTTCTGATTCATAGAATCATTGTCCCGATGAATAAAGTCCTCAAACAATTCCTGCAAAGACACCCAAGTAAGTTACTAAAAAGATGACAATTCACATAATATTAACTTCTTTAAGCGCTAGCCTTTTAAGCATACTATTAAAGGCAACACTGTAATTGAGCACATCACTTGTTTCTTTAGCTCTTTTAGCCGACCTTAAAATCGAATTCCATCTTTTTCTTTCAAAAATGTTTTGTAACAAAATTGCAAAGCCAACAAATAAGACAAAACCAGTCAAGATTAAATAACCATTATAGTGTCCCTCTTTTTTAGGGAATAAACTAGTAGTTTGCGTATAAGCCAAAGCAAAGAAAATTGAACCTGCAAGAAAAATTAATAAACCAATTATTAAGCCAATTGTTGTAAGAGTTTTTTCAAATTTAATCGTTTTTTGCAAGCGATCCAAGCTTTCGTTAGTCATATTGATACTTGGAACATTTTGTGTTTGCGGTTGGTTGTTAAATAAATTTTGTGGTGGAAAAACTTGTTGAGTTGCCGCAGGTGCTTGTGGTGGCATTTGTTGTGGTTGCACAAAAGTTGGTTGCTGCGGTTGTTGATATTGCGGTTGAAAAGTTGGTTGTGGTACTGGTTGATATTGCGGTGCAATTGGTTGTTGATATTGTGGTTGATAATTTGGTTGTACTGGTTGTTGGTACTGAGGATTGAAAGTTGGTTGCGGTGTTTGTTGATAATTTTGATTATATTGTTGTGGATTTTGATAATTCGTTTGTTGATAATTATTATCCGGAGATTTAAAGCGTCTTTGGTTTCTGTCGTTCATTTGTTCTCCTTTTAACATTAACAAAAAGATATGTATTATTATAACAATACAAAGCAGACTTTAAAATGTTTTTTGGCCTTACAAAATAGTGCTAATAACTAAATTCTTCACAAGTAGATCTTAAATAAATGAAAAAATTTTTGATTGCTTCCTGTGCGTCTTCTTTACTAGTTTTTGTATACATTTTTTCTACTCAAGCAAAAGGACGTTGTGAACCAATAATAGTATCTTTTTGTGCGCTGTATCTACGCCGTAGCATTTTTTGTAAAATGTTGTTTAAGAAAAAATCACTTGGCTTTACACTATCAAAATTTGCTAGAAACAAAAAATCTACTCGCGCTAGTTTTGAAATTAAATCAGTAAAGTTTTGTTTTTCATTAATGCATTTGTAAATATAGTGTTGCAAATCGTCTAGAAGGATATACGCAACTGTGAATCCCTTGACACTAATTTCGTTACATGATGCTTGTAAAAAATAAAGTAAACTTGGATAATCAGAAGCACTTGAAAGGAAGAAATTACGAGGTGGTTCGCTACTATCTTTTTCTAAAAGTTTAGAAATTGCAACCATTGCTTTTTCACGAATTTGCGTACCGTTTTTGTCAACTAATCGTACTTTTGCATATGAATATTTAGGGTTAGGTGCTGAAATTTCTCGACCAACAATGTTGATGTTTTTAAACAAGGATGTTCAAAAAACACTATTTTTCATTATTTTTTTCTTGAAAACTAAGTTGCTATTTTCGTCACGTTTTATTAAATATGTATATCTTTGATCAATCTCTTTAGAAAATTCGCCGATTATTTCTAAAAATTTAATTGCATTTTGCTCAATTTCTGCATCAGTTATTTGCAAATCTTTGAGTGTTTTTTGTAACTCTTTAAACGACCTTACATAAGAAATTATTTTGTTAATAGTTAATTTATTTAAAAAATCTAAATTCGTTATGAAATTTTGGTGTTCACTCTGATTTGAAAAAACGAAATCTTCTTTTGAGTGGTTAAAAACGTTTCCAATTAACTTCTGTTGCACATCAGCAGGCAGTGAAGTTTCTTGGATTTCAAAATCTGTTTCTGTCAAAGATTCAACCAAAGATTCCTTTTCTGCATCAAGAGTATTTTGTGGCTTTGATTGAAATTTTCGTTTTGAATTTTTATTCAATAATTTATATAACAATTCGTTCATTTAAACTACCTTTAATGATTTTTTAAACTTTCTATGTAATCTTTTCTAAACTGCTCGTATTTAGCTGCAAATAAGCTTTTTTTATTTTTAAGATATCTTAAGAAATCTTCTTCTACAAGATAAAATTCTAAGCGCCCATACTTTGTTTTATATTGAACTATTTTTCACAAAGACTTTAAGTCTATAAAACCTTTAGTAGCGTAAAAAGAAAAAGCTAAAAGATTTGTCAACGGATTATTAAGTAGTCTACCGTTTTGCTGCATAAATCTGTTAATTTGTTCTCAAGGTTCGTTAGTTTTGAAAGTTAAGTAAAACTCAGGAAAACTTTCTTTCAAAATAGCTCGATACAAATTGCCATCGTTAAATTTTTCAATTAAATTATCAAAATACTTATTTTCTAGTAGTCGTTCATAAATTAAGTCAACAGATTTTGTAGTGGCTTCAGTTACACCAAAAATTTCTGCAGATGATAAAGTAACATTTTGGAAATTCAATCACTTTGCTGAACTTTTCTTTTTTTCTTGTAAGAGTAATTTTGTTTTTTCCGCACCTAAGGCTTTAATTAAAAGATCTTGAAGTAATTGGTTGTTTTTAATTTCATTCAAATTTTTTGGTTTTTTTAATAAAAACAGCAATTCTTTCTCATCATCATTTTGGTAAATTTCCAGTAACCCTAGTGTCATCAATTTAAGTCGAGCTATATCTAATTTAGACAACAAAATTTTATTGTTTGTAGCAAGTTCAGCAAAGTCAAGTTTTTTTTCTAATTCTCCGTATTCAAATATCGAGTCATTCAAAATTTCATACAAAAACACCGAAAGAGAACCCATTACAGGTCCATAATAAGTCCGTAAATTGTAAAAATCACTATATTCTAAAGATTTTTCTGCTGCAACTTTAAATTTTGGATACTTCAAAACGTTATTCATTTTGGTGCCTCATCTTTTAATTAATAATATAACTTAAATTCTTTTACAAAAAGTTTTTTAGCAATTGATGTATTTTAAAAAAAGTTGCGCAATTACGTAACTTTGTTGTTTTAAGATAAATAATGTTTTTACTTTTTCTAAATTTGTTAACGACAAACACAGGGTTGTTTAATTTATCTAAATTTTTGATCGTTCAAGCGTTTACTTTTCTGCTTTTTAAATTTTTGATACGTTTTCAAGATGGCGCATCTAATCACAAGATAGTATCGAATAATTGAGCAAAATCGGCATAAGGGGAATTTAAAACTGGCAATTCAGCAAGATCATAATGAATTTGTTTTAAATGCGTAGTCAAGACAGGATAAATTAATTTTTCTAATATGGCTAAATGATAGGGTTGTTCGTTAACTCAAGCTCTTAATTTTTGTCTGTTGATACCTTGTTGATTAGAAATATTTAAACCAATAGTTTCTATTAACAATTTGTATAAAACACCATCTTTGCGGTACTGATCGCGAATAAAATCATCGGCAATAAAAATTTTAAAACCGTAGTTTTTTAATTGCTTTAAAAAAGTTGATTTTCCAACGCCAATTTTTCCTATCACAGCTATCATAATTTATATCTTAGCATAAACAATTAGTCTAACACTAACTTGGCGGCTTCTTTATAAGCTTTTTTAACACCTTCTCATCCCAATTTAATTCCACCAAAATAACGAATTACAAAAACGATTTTATTTCTAATATTTTTTACAAATAACAATTCACGAATTGCTTTACCACCAGTACCTGATGGTTCCCCATCGTCATAACCTTGCGAATGTAAATTTTGTCCGTCAACTAAAATATAACCATAACAAATATGTCTGGCCTTTTTGTGTTCTTTTTTTAAATAAGCAAATAATTGAGCTACTTCTTCTTTTTGCGTTAAAGTGGTTGCATAACTATAAAATTTTGATTTTTTAATTTCATAATAACCTGTTTTTTCAAACATATTTAACCTACACAAGACTTAAAAAAGTATCAAAATAAAAAAAAAAAAAAAATGGGGCGAATGACGGGATTCGAACCCGCGAATGACGGGACCACAACCCGCTGTGTTAACCTCTTCACCACATTCGCCATTTTTTTAATTTAACTTTTTTAGCTAATGAATTATAGCAAAGAATTAAATTCCAAAAAACTTTTTGAATTCAAAATATAATTATTTTCACATTTTAATCAGAAGGGAAAATTATGGGCAAAATTTTAACTTACGATGCAATAGTTGTCGGGGCAGGACACGCGGGTCTTGAGGCAGCTTTTGCGCTCTCCAAAAAGGGACATAACACGGTTTTAGTAACTCTAAACTTGCAAAAATTAGGTATGATGCCTTGCAATCCATCAATTGGCGGGCCTGCCAAAGGAATTATTACCCGCGAAATCGATGCACTTGGTGGAATGCAAGGTTTATGAGCTGACCGGGCAATGATTCAGTTGAAAATGCTCAACCAATCAAAAGGTCCAGCTGTGCGTGCTTTAAGAGCACAAATTGACAAAGAAAAATATAGTCAAATTATTTATCAAGACGCTTTAAAACAACCTAATTTAACACTGTATGAAGGCGTTGTTGAAACTATCTTGGTCAACCAACAAGGCTATTTTATAGGTGTAAAACTCGAAGACGGTTCACAAATTAATGCTCAAGTTGGTGTTATCACAACAGGCACTTATATGGATGCGAGAATTTTGCGTGGTGCTGAAACAACAAAAAGTGGTCCAGACAATGAAAAAACTACTTCCAAATTGAGTGAGTCACTTGTAAATTTAGGTTTTAACTTACAACGTCTAAAAACTGGCACACCACCACGAATCTATTCTGATTCAATCGATTATTCAAAAGTCGAAGAAGAAGTTTTAGATGAGATTAATTTGAGTTTTTCAAGTCGATCAAATGTCAAATTACCACGTCAAATTGCTTGCTATTTAACTTACACCACTCCTGAAACACACCGCGTAATAAATGAAAATTTAACAAAAAGTGCGATGTATTCAGGTTTAATCGAAGGTATTGGCCCAAGATATTGTCCTTCAATTGAAGATAAAATTGTTAAATTTGCCACTAAAGAACGACACCAAATTTTCTTTGAACCCGAAACTGCCGATGGCGCCATTACTTATGTAAATGGTTTATCAACTTCAATGCCTATAGATGTCCAAGCTCAGATAATAAAAACAATTCCCGGGCTTGAAAATGCCAAAGTACAAAAATGAGCTTACGCAATTGAATATGATGCAATTGATCCCTTACAACTAAAACCAACTCTAGAAACTAAAGTAGTACACAATTTATACACTGCAGGACAAATTAACGGTACCAGTGGGTACGAAGAAGCAGCAGCTCAAGGTTTAATCGCCGGTATTAATGCTGGACAAAAATTAGAACAAAAACCTGAAATAGTGATTTTACGAAATCACGCTTACATTGGTGTGCTCATCGATGATCTTGTCACCAAGGGTACAAAAGAACCATATCGCATGCTTACAAGTCGTGCTGAATATCGTTTGTTATTGCGTAATGATAACGCCGACATCCGTTTAGCAGACTATGCACTAGCGACCAAAATGATTTCACAGACTGAGTTTGATAACATCACGCAAAAATATCGCTTAATTGATGACAAAATTGAAGAACTAAAGACCCAATATCTTTCAAGCAAAAGTCCACTTGCGCAAAAATACCAAATTTTAGATGGCCAATCACTTTTAAAAGTTTTAGCTCGTCCTGAAGTAGAACCTAAAGATGTTTTACCTGATTTCCCTTATCTAGACGAACTTACCATTTTGGTGCGTCTTTATGGTTACATTGAAAAACAAAAAAGTGATGCTAACCGCGCTGTGCGTTTAGAAAATTACAAAATTCCTGACGATATTGACTATAGTCAAGTTACTAATATTGCCACCGAGGCAAGGCAAAAATTCAGTGTTATTAAACCTGCTACGATCGGTCAAGCAAGTAGAGTCAGTGGCATTAATCCAGCGGATATTCAAATGTTGCTTTTTTATTTAGAAACAACACGTAAGAAAAATGAGACAAATTAGGCTAATTTATGTGGGTTCCTACACACCGGAATTCAAAAAACTTTTTGACGAATACATACGTAAAATAGGAATCTTCGCTAATGTTACTACCTACGAAGTAAAAGAATTTGCGCAATTTAAAAACATCGAAGAAAAAAAACAACGCGAAACTAAAGAAATTTTAACTACTCTGAACAAAATAGAAGGTGACAACAAAGTGATATTGTTATCACTAAACGGTAAAGAGCAAAGCTCAACGGAATTTGCGCATTTGATTGAACAAAACACGAATTTAACTTTTATTATTGGCGGTTCTGATGGAGTTGTGGAAGAAAATTTCAAAACTTGTACACGGCTTGCTTTTTCCAAAATGACTTTTCCCCACCAACTTTTTGGTGTGATGCTCACTGAACAAATTTATCGCGGTTTTATGATTATTAATAATCGTAAATATCATAAATAAAACTAAGGTTTGCACCTTAGTTTTTTTATACACTTGAGAAATAGTACTATTTCATAGTGTTATTAGTAAAATGAGAAATTAAATAAAATAATTAAGCGGGTAGTTTTTTAGTCATTGCTTCGAAGAAGTGAACAAGTAAATCGTTGCTATAAGCAGTTGCTGCGTCGTTTAAATTCTTTTCTAAACTAGTTAGTTCCTTGTTTATATTTGTTCACAAAGTTACGATTTTTTCGTAATTTTGTTTAAGTGAATTTTCGTCAGGAGTGAGCGTTTCGCCATTGGCAATACGTGCTTCAAAACCGCTGATACCTTGTTTAGCTAACACAACATATTTATCATAAACATTAAGTTTAGTTCTGAATATTGAGAAAATGATATCACTTGAACCAATAGTAGACATTAAACGTTGACGTAATTGTGTTTCAAAAGTTTTAACAGATTGTAGTTGTGATACAGCTGTAGTGCTATAACTTGCATATTTTTCTTTATATTCACGCTGACTTTCATCTAAAGCTGAGGCTACAACGGGTTTAATGTCATAAACTTGAGTTACATTAGTTAGTTCCTTAGCAATAATTTCAAGGTAGTTTCTAACCGTAATGTGGAAGTTAGCTTCAGTTACTTTATCTAAATTATCAATGGTAATTGGAATTACTCCAGATGCAATGTTATAAGCCACAGGTAAAGTCGAACGGATATTAAATTTAAGCTTAAGGTAATCTTGAATGAACATTAATTTTTCATACAAAGTCACGCTTTGTTGGTTTGCAAGAATTTCGGGATCACTTTCTGTTTCAAGTTTTGCTTCTAAAAGAAATTCGTTATATCTATTGTAGTATTCTTGCTCTTTTTGCGCTTGTTGATAGTCAGCAAGCACTTTGTTGTCAGCTTGTTTAGTTTTAGCAATGGCAACATAGTGGTCTGTTAAAGCAATGGCTGGCGCTACAATTGCAGCTGAGCCCAAAATAATTAAAAATCAACTTAAAAAGTTAGTTTTCCGAGTTCTTAAGTCACGAATTTGTTCAAGCGTCGGTTTTTCTCAAAGTAAAGCCTCATCATCGCTCATAAACTCGAAGTCAGATTGACGTTTAATACGTTTTTGAATCCGTTCTTCTTTACGTTTTGCTTTCCGCAGTTGACGTACACTTGGTTTAACTTCTTGTGGTTCTTCAGCAGCAGTTGGAGTGGCGTTTTGTGTTTTGTCAGCAGTTTTACGTGCTTGTTTTTGGGCTTTACGTTCGGCTTTAGCAACTTTTTTGTCAGCTTTGGTGGTTTTTTGGTTACTACTTGGTCGTTTTCATCAGCGTTTACTTCATTTGAAACTGACGCGTTGAGTTCATCACCAACATTAGCTTCAACCGGTGCCTCTTGCTGTTTTTGTTTGGCTTTCTTAGCTTTCCGTTCAGCTTTAGCGTCTTTAGCAGCTTGTTTTGCGATTTGTTTAAGTTCTTTTTTTGATTTGGTTGGTGCAGGCACACCTGTTTCGCTTTGAGTTGTTAATAATTCTTCGTTTTGGTTAGACATAGTAACTACCTCACTTTTGGCTTCTTGAGCGCCATAAATTAGCTCTTTTTTGTGCAAATATTTTTTCCTTAGATACATCACCAGGTGGTAGAGCAAAATACTAAAGAGTATTGCCATTAATGGCTCAGCAATTAAGGTCACTGGGTGTGTGATAATTCACTCTATGATTGGCAAGGTTCCCTTAATTTCAGCAATGGAATTATGAATGTAACGAATCGTGAGTACGAAGGCAATGTTAAGAATAGTTGCGCTTACGGACATCACCATAAATTTTCACAATGCCATCTTGCGGTCAGCCTTAAGTGCTTTGTAAATACCAGCTACTGCTACACCAAGTAAAACCCTGGACAAAATGGAAATATCTGGCATTTGATAAGCTATCGCACCTACAAGCATAGCCGCAATAAAGGAACTAATACCAAAGAACAATCCAGAACAAAGCGCTCCCACAACTCCTAAGTGAACTGTAGCAACAACCAAAATGACTGGTAAGTAAGTTAACGTTGTGGTTGCTAGTGGAATGTAACCAAAATAAATGGTAAAACCAGAAATTAGGAACAATGCAAAGTAGGTTGCGATGAAAACTAACCGTTGAATTGTGAATGAATTAAGCCCAAGTTTGCTCGCTCGTTTGTGCTTTTTGCGCTTACGTATCTCGGCGTTGTCTTGAGTTTTAATACCTAGTTCTTGTGCCATTCAAGCAAACTCCTTCAGAATAATAAAATTTTGTGCAGCAAGAATCTGCATATTGATAATAAATTTTAACTTATTTTATTTAATATATAAGTATCTATATTTTAAATATATCTAAATTAATAAAAAATATATAAAAAATATGTAAAGCTTAGGTCTTTACAAATTCAACTGTTACTGGTGATATTGAACTAGTGAGTGAACTTGGTAACCCTGGTCTTCAAGACGTTTACGTCCGTCTAAGTAAGCAAGTTCAACTAGCACTACCACTTTTTCAACTTTAGCGCCATTTTGTTCAGCTAAACGAACTACTGCTTCGTTCGTGCCACCGGTCGCTAAAACATCATCACACACTGCTACTTTTTGGCCAGGTTGTAAGAAACCAGTTTGTAGTTCTAATGTGTTTTTACCATATTCCAAACCATATTCAATAGTTACCACATCACCTGGAAGTTTGTGTTTTTTCCGTGCCATAAGGAATGGTTTTTTGAGTCGAAGCGCAATGGCAGCACCAAAGACAAACCCACGGGCGTCAGCGCCAATAATAACATCACAATCTTTGCACGCCGCGGCCATTTCTTCGATCGCTTGGTGAAAGGCATCAGCGTCAAAAAGTAAAGGTGAAATGTCTTTAAATTCCACTCCAGGGGTTGGAAAGTCGTAAACAGTTCTAATATATTTTTCGTAATTCACAATTATCCTTAAATTTCAAAGTAAAAATAGCAAATAACACTATGACATAGACAAATTAGTAAACTTAGTTTTTATTTTGTGTCCTTTTTGTAAAAGTTTTTTGCTTGAATTAAATCACAACGAAAATTTATTTAAATTTTTCCAATTTGTCTATGTTGTAGCATTATTCAAAAAATCATTATTTTTTAGCAGAAGATTTAAATGGTACAGGTACATCTTCATAAAATTCGAGAATGTCATCTAGTTGCACACCGTCAAATTTATGAATGTGTGTTCCAAAATCTTTACCAGTTTCCACTTCTTTGACATCATTTAATTCACGACGAAGTGAATCAATCACTCCATCATGCACAATTTTTTTTCGACGGAGCACTTTAACTTTAGAGTGTGCTTTCACCACGCCATCTTCCATCATACAGCCGGCAATAATACCAACTTTTGAGTATTTGAAGAGTTTAATTACTACAGCTGTACCAATTTTCTTCTCTTCGTATACCACTGTACGTTGAGCATCGAGTAAAGCTTGCATATCTTCAGTTGCTTTAAATAAAACATTATAGTAAGCAAGTTTAACTTTGAGTTGCTTTGCACTTTGTTTAATGTTTACTGATGGTTTTTGGTTGAAATTAATTACTAACGCATTTGACGTTTGCGCAATTAACAGGTCATTATTAGAAACTTCACCAGCTTGAGCACTTAAAACATGAATAACTGCTTCATCATTATGCATGTCGTGTAATGCTTCTCTCAGAGCTTCGGCAGTTCCTTGCACGTCTGACCTGATAATAATGTTAATAATTTTTCTTGTTTCATCACCATTTTGTGGTTGCGAACTTTTGTTGAAAAGCAATTTATTTTTGTCAATTTGTGCTTTTTCTTGGGCAAGTTTTTTAGCAAATTTTTCATCTTCAAAAGCAATGAATCTTTCACCAGCAAAAGGAGCCACATTAAGTCCGGTAATTACAACTGGCATTCCTGGTGTTGCTTCTTCAATGGCTTGTCCAGTTGAAGAACTAATTAAATTTTTCACACGACCATAGGCTGAACCAGCCACAATAAAGTCACCGCGGTACAAGGTACCACTTTCAATGAGTAAGGTTGCAGTAGCGCCAACACCACGGTCAATTTTGCTTTCTACCACTGTGCCATAAGGATATCTGTTTTTATTAGCTTTAAGTTCTAAGATATCAGTTGAAAGTAAAATCTGTTCAAGTAACGAGTCAACACCATCACCTAACTTAGCAGAACCATAGATCATTGGGACATTACCACCGTATTCTTCAGTCACAAGTCCAGCGGCAAGCAATTCATTTTTAATTTTGTCAATGTTTTTGTTTGGTTTGTCCATTTTGTTAACAAACACAACAACTGGTACATTCAAATCAAGAGCTAACTGAATGGCTTCTTTAGTTTGTGGCATCACACCATCATCGGCAGCAACCACAAGAATAATTAAGTCAGTAATTTTCGCACCACGCGATCTCATTTGTGAAAAGGCTTCGTGGCCAGGAGTATCGATAAAGGTTATTTTGTTATTTTGGTGTGAAGCTTGGTAAGCGCCAGTGTGTTGAGTAATGCCTGATGATTCACTCTGAGCAACTTTAGTTTTACGAATGTAGTCAACTAAAGTTGTTTTTCCATGGTCAACGTGTCCCATCACGGTGACTACTGGTGGCCGTTTGGTAAGCAGTTTAGGATCATCTTCAAATTTAACTTCGTTTAAAAAGTTCCCAGCATCAACATTTTGTTCCTTCCGGAAGTCAAGACCATGTTCCATACACACTTCAGCAATTTCTTCTTCTTCAAGCACATGGTTAATTTGGTACATCTTCCGTTTAAGCATAAAATACTTGATGAGTTCGTTGGCGCTAAGTTTAATTTTGTTTGCAAATTCACCCAGCGGCATTTTGTTAGTAAAAATAAACACACCGTTTTTAACTTCTGTTTTGGTATTTGATAATTGTGCTTTGACAGCTTCTGTATTACTTAATCTTTTAATTTTACTCATAGATTTAACTCCTTTAACTCTTCATCGATTGTGGTGTAAATTTCTTTTGCGACATTAGTGCGAAAAATGCGGTTGAGGCCCTTAGTTTTGACGATTTTATTTCAATTTTCCGCAGTGGGAAAAAAGTAAACTCCCCGTCCTTTTAGTTGGTTGTTGACATCAAGCACAATTTCCCCAGTTGTTTTGGTGTAATTAAAGCGTAGCAAATCTCTTGTACTATGAAATTCACCAGAAATAAAACACTTGCGTCTAGTTTCAGTCTTCATCATCAAAGTCACTAAAATCAAGTTCTTCGTCAAGACCAAAGTTGGCTAGGTCATTATCAACCTGGAAGTTTTCCAGTGCTTTCTTAGCTCGTTTGTAATTCTCAACATCTTTTTTAGTTTCTTTTACAACTGTTGCAACTGGAGGAACTGGTTGTTCTTCTTTAACTTCTGTAAGTTCTTCATTAGCTTCAGTTTCAGTAAACTTGTTGAATAATTCTTCGAAGTCAAGGTTTTGACTAGTGTTGAAAGTTTCTTGTTCTTCAAGTTCAAAAGCAGCCACATCTTTGTCAAAAGAACTCATATCAACTTTGAGTTCCTGGAAAGGAGATGGGTTTTTGGTACGTGTCTTGTTGGTTTTGACATTTTCCAACTTTTTGCGGCCAACATTGCGGCGCGCACCACTTTGAGTCAATTGTTCAAGTTTACTATGATCGAAGACTAAACCTTTTTCCTCAGCTTGTTGCACTGAAAGCACATCCAGTTGGGTGCGTGTCAAACTCGAAGCTAATAAAACATTAATACCTTTTTTCCCAATTGCAGGAGTTAAGTCTTGGTTTGGCACAATCACATAAAATTGGCGTGGATTGTCATCATTAGGATTTTTTGCAATCACATCAACTACATTACTTGGCGACATTGCATTGGCCACGTAAGTTTTAATTTCTGGACTTCACTGCACAATATCTAATTTTTCACCATCTAACTTTTTCGAAATATTGTTAATTCTTTGTCCACCTGGCCCAATTAAAGCACCATACAAGTCAAAATCAACTGTGGTTGCGTCAGCTTTTTTGACAGCCACCTTGGTTCTTTCCCCCGGACGACGGAATACACCAACAATTTCAATTAAGCCTTGGTTAAGTTCAGGAATATTCTCTATCAATTCAGTGCGCACCATTGCAGGTGAATCAAGTGAAACTTTAATTTGACTTAATTTTGAAAACTCATCAACTTCTTCAATAATTACATCACACTTGTAACCTGGTTGTACTTTCCGTTTAGCACTAATCATTGATGCAGGTAAGTATACAGTTGCTCCATCTTGACAAATTTTGACATTTCATGAACCATCTTTATTTTTCGAAGTAAATTCCACATAAATTTTTTGACCAATTTTTTGCGAATAAGTATTGAAAAGTAAAGTTTTTTGGAAAGTTTTAATTCTTTGAATTAATGACTGTTGCACAATTTTCAACACTTGTTTAACCTCAGGACTTGGTGATTCTGACAACAAGCTTAAGTTTACACGGACTTTGATTTCATCATCAACTTGTGCTTTTTTGTCTACTTTGAGCGCTTTACTTAAAGGCACATTGTAAATCGCTTGGGCATAATCTTCAGGATCAAAAGCTTCATCTTCAACAACCAAAGTGTTAGTGTTGTAAGTTAAAATTTGCTCTTTTTTAGGATCGATTTCAAGCACGATGTTAGCTTCAGGATCAATTTTTTTGTTAATGATATTAGTGATTTCTTCACTAAAAAGTTCTACCATTTGTTCTAATGGTAGTTTCATTGAATCACTGTAAGCTTTAATCGCTCCATACATTTTTTTGCTATATTCTCTTTCAATTTGTTCTGGAGTTTTTTCTTTCTTCATAACCATTCCTTATTTTTTAATTAATTGTTGGAACTTCATCGAGTGAAAAGTAGGTGTGAATATCTTGAATTTTACTTTTAGGTAATTGCGTTTTCCGGAATTGTCCCCTATTGTTTCAACGTACCGTAAACGAGTCTGTGTCCACTGCAAGAATTTGACCAATGTAAGAATCGTGTTTCTCGTGTGCTTGTTTTAAACGGAACAACCATTTCGTCTCACTAT
Source organism: Mycoplasmopsis columbinasalis (assembly GCF_900660705.1). NCBI lineage: Bacteria > Bacillati > Mycoplasmatota > Mycoplasmoidales > Metamycoplasmataceae > Mycoplasmopsis > Mycoplasmopsis columbinasalis. Next base: position 697,949 of record NZ_LR215043.1, on the reverse strand, counting down.
CTTGCGTATTTTCAAACCAGGCAGACATTTCCTCCACACTAAAGACTGTTTGAAAGCCTTTGGATTGTACATCAACAGCTTCAAAGTTAAATTCTGAACGATATGTTTCTAAAAAATCATTAATTTGATTTGTCCATATCACTACTTGTTCGGAGTCGTGAACATCAAGAACAATTTGTAGCAAAGTCAAACCAAGAGTTTGGTCGAAAACAACGTCAACTTTGGAGATTACACTTCCAAATTTATCTTCTAACAATTTCTTTCACAACATACTACTCCTCATAAAATAACAAAGAGTTGCCAGAAGCAACTCGTTGTACTACTATTGCACAAATTATAACATAAACACAATGATGACTATTTGTTACTAAGTTCTTACAATTTGATTTGCAGCGCCAAAAGTAAGCTAAAATATCATTAGCTAAATAACTCAAACCACAAATAGTAATTTACGTTTTGAGTCTATAACATAATGTTAAAACACACAAAGGAAGTAAAATGGCAGTCGGTATTGTAGTTGAATATAACCCATTTCATAATGGCCACATTCGCCAATTAAATTGAATAAAAAGTAATTTTCCTAACGAAAAAATTATTGTGGTTATGAGCGAAAAATATTCTCAGCGTGGCGAAATAATTGTTGTTCCTTACAAAGTACGCGTTAAATTCGCTAAAAAATACGGTGTCGACCAAGTCTTACCACTTACTTTTGAGGAAACTGTGCAAGCTGCACATATTTTTGCGAAAAATGCCATACAAAAACTTTATGCTGCTGGCGTGGACAAACTAGTTTTTGGTAGCGAAAGCAACGATGTTACCAAAATGAAACAGTTAGCCGCAAACATAATTACACATAAAGCGACTCTTGACACAAAAATTAAGCATTATATTAAAGCAGAAAAATTAGGTTATCCAAAAGCATATGCATTGGCAACTAAAGATATTTTTGGCGAAGCCTTCGAACAACCAAATGATATTCTGGGCATGGAATATATTAAATATATTCTCGAAAACAACTTACCTATAGATATATTCACAATTAAGCGTAACGTTGAGTTTCATTCACTAGAAACAACTGAGCACTATGCTTCAGCCACTTTTTTGCGTGCTTTAATCAAACAAAAAGGTGATCTTAGTCCCTTTTCACCTTTGCCAAACAAATTTCGTGATCGCACAGATAAGTTTTATCGTCAATTTCAAAAGATTTTAACCAAAACACCTATCGCAAAGTTACAAACGATACCTTTAGTTAGTGAAGGAATCGAAAATTTACTACTTAAAAACGTGCAAATTGCTACTTACGACAAATTTGTTGATACTTGTACGTCGAAACGTTATACACGTAGTAAAATCAAACGAATTATGGCTTGAATTGTTGAAAAGAAATGAGCAAAATAGTCTTTTGTATATTTGCGATTTTTTAAACTAATTTGGTTGATAATATTTTTGAAAGACATATTTTTAATTTTGAAAATTTAATATAAAAAAATTGCATTAGTGTGCAATTTTTTAATTCTTTACTATTATAGTCCACTTAATAACTCAAGTGCATTGTCGGGAATTGAATCAGGTAAGTTTTCGTCCGCGTTAGCGCTTGGAGTTGGAGTTGGAGTTGGGTTTAAACTTGTACTTGAGTTTGAATTCGCACTTGTTGGTTCGTTTTCAAGTTCATAACCGAAAATAAGTTGAGTAATAATTTTGTACATAAAGTAGTTATATCTATTAGGACTACCTTTAAGTTTACCTGCATTACCTTTAGGCACTTCAGCATCTGGATCACGCAACACTTCGTAAATAGTTTTACGTAAGCTTGCGTATGATTGACCTTTAAACTGTGTGAAACTTATGTTCGGTTTTTCGGCATTAAAGTTTGTTTCGTCAACTAATTTAAATTTGATATCAGTCACATCTAAAGTGAATTTTTCGATGGTATCAGCTAATTCATCTAAAGCTTTTTTAAATTCTTGGCGTATATTTTGCAGTTGTGATTTTAACACCAGTAAAACTGTCTCGAGCAAACTAGTTGATTCAGGAGTTTGTGCTAATAAAGACATTGTTTTTTGCACGAACTCGATGTTTTGTGCCTCTTGCGGGCTTATAGTTTTATTTTGTGCATCATCTTCTAAGTAAGGATAGAAAGTAATTTCATATTGACCATTACTTATTTTGGTATCAATCAAACTTTGAATGTTACTTAAATCATAGTTAGCTTTATTTTGAATGCGTTCTAAAATTGCTTGAAAACCACTTTTAAGTCGTTCGACATTTGTTGCGCCATTATAAATTGCTTGCGCTGCTGGCGAATATTTACTAATACCTTCCATAGTACCAAAGCTCATCACTTTTAACATTTGGTCATTAATGCGCACAAAACTACCAGTGTGGTTAACAAATGAACTTGCATTAGTTGCTAAAACTGCTACAGGAAAACCCGCTAATAAGCTAATACCACCACCCAATAGGCGTGAACGGAAAATTTTACCTTTAAGTTTTTTAATTTTAGCATTGTGTAAAACGTATTCTTCGTTCGTATTGAAAACAACTTTTTTACTGTTTTTGACTTCATTTTTTCATTGTTTAAACTTGGAAACTTTTTGTTTTTTGTTACGTGAAGAACGCACAATTAGAAAGGCAATTCAGAAAATAATTTGGCCTAGGAAACTAAAAACACCAAAGGCAACTGTGAAGGCAATGAAAACAATTAATTTTCTTGTCAAAGAGTGAAATTGTAAAGACATCGAGTCGACGGTTATATGGAAAGCATTTAACAACTTTGTTATCAGTAAACCGGCAAGATATTTAGTAAATAAAATTGCAAAAACCAAGGCAAGAACATAAATAAAAATGTTTTTCAAACTCCTAGTTAAAGCAGTTCTACCACCAAGAAAGAAACCTCAAACGAACTCTACACCAAGTGTAAGAAAAAAGACTACAAGAGGAAGTCATCAAAATGAAACATTGCTAGTGAAATTAAAAAATGCGTTCATACTACTTCTCCTCTTGGAATAATAAAATTGTGTCAGGTTTTGCTTCTCACACATCGCCTTTTTGGCGAATGTGGTCGATGAACAATTTACCTTCACAATGGTCGAATTCATGTTGAAAGACAATTGCGGGATAACCTGTTAAGTCATAACGTTTTCATTGTTTATCGAAATATGAATAAGCCTCAGCCACCACACGATATTTGCGGTGAACTAAGCCATCTTGTTTTGGTCAATCTGGTTTTACACTTAAGCAACCTTCACCACTAGCTAAGGCGGTGTCAGCATCACTTGTAGCGATAATTTTAGGATTGATAAAAACGTCTCTTAATGTTTGTGATGCTGTTGTGCCATTGTAGTTAGCATCACCAGTGTTAATGTAAAACACACGCTTGGGAATACCATACTGGATTGCGGCCACACCCACAGCAGGTTGCAGACCATGATCACCCTCTTGTTGACTTAAGTCGACATGATAAATCATTTTTTGGACTAACTCTTCATCTTCAGGTGTTAAAGGCCAAGGCACCTCTTGCGACTTGGTGCGCAAAATTTGATTAGGTAAAGTAACTAACTTAATCTGATATTTCATGCGTTTTATTATATATCAAAACTTAGTTACGGATTTTATCTAATATATAATAAATCTATGCTTAGAATCATTTCAGGAATCCATCGCTCACGCAAATTAGAACAACCTCCTTTAAGTATTACTAGGCCAACAATTGACCGCGTGCGTGAAGCAATTTTTAATTCTATTCGTTCACAAGTGCCAAATGCGCTTGTGTTAGATTTATTTGCTGGTAGTGATGCCTTCGCACTCGAAGCAATTAGCAACGGAGCAATGAAAGCAGTTTGTGTTGAAAACCATCCGCAAGCTCTTAGTGCAATTAAAACTAACGTTGCGAATTTAAAAATCAATAACTTAGAACTTGTTAACACAGATGTTTTGTCATTTCTAGCCAAGGGTGGTAAAGAATTTGACATTATTTTCTTAGATCCACCATACGAACGATACGAATTACTCAATAGTGCGTTACAAAATATCGTTGATAACAAATTTTTAACTACAAATGGTTTAGTAATTGTAGAAACTAATGACCAAATGCAGGTACAAGTACCAGAGGGTCTCTTAGTCCGCAATACTAAAAAATATGGTAAGGTGTTTGTGTTGTACTTAGCGCAAAATAACTAAAAATTGTAGTCAATTGGCAAAAAGTGCAACTTTGCTATTAATTTGTACGCAAATATTCATTTATTCTATAATTTAAAACGAAAAGTTTTGATATATCCAACACTTTTTTAAAAGGAGAAAATATGGAAAGAACAGTTACTTTAGGTCACTTACCACTTACTTTGCACGGGAAAGAAGCTGAATTAGGACAACAAATCAACTTAGTTGGAGCTAAAGCAGGTGGTTTTGTACAAGAAAAAGTGGCAAGAAACCACGAATTTGCCGTTTTGGGTGTATTCCCATCAATTAACACTAATGTGTGCGATTTACAAGTTTTAGAACTTGGTAAACTTTCGGAAAAATACACAGATTTTGACTTCTTCACTTTTTCAGTTGATTTACCATCAGCTTTAGGTGAATATAAAGCAGGACACCCAACTGGTAGAGTTGAATTATATTCAGACTACTACAACAGAAACGTTGGGGTACAACTTGGTGTTTTAATTAACGAATTACACTTGTTAGCAAGAGGTCTTTTCATTTTAGATAAAGACAACAAAGTCGTTTACAAACAAATTAATGATGTTGTTTCAAGCCAAGCAGATTTTCCAAAACTTGAAGCTGAACTTAAGAAATTAAGCAAATAACTAATTCAAAAATCAAAAACACACAAAATGCTTGTGTGTTTTTTATTTATGACTATGTTTAAGTACTATTTATTAAATTTGAAGTTATAAATAATTTGGATAAACTTTTTTGTAACAATTTGTTGTTTAGACCTATGTTATTGTTAAATTTCTAAATTAGCAACCATTTTCTTGTTTGTTTCAAAATCTTTGAAGACTTTTTGCGCTAAAGCATAACTTACATTTGCAGTTAACTCTATTGCCAAATTGTTTGTGCGTTTGAACATTAAAATCTTTATATTTTTCAATCAGAAAAAAACTTGTTTGTTTCTTTATTAGCATAAATTAGATGATTGTGAAAAAAGCATTAATAGTTAAATTTAAAAGTAAGGCGTTATTAAAATTTTGATCTATAAAACAATAAATAATGCACTTAGGTTGCTAAAATTAGCTGAAATTCAAAGTAAAAGACAAAAACGTCATCGTTGTAACTTATCATTTCTTTAATCAACACTTGTCATTATGCGTGTTGCTGGAAACAAATGCTTTAGCATTTATTTCATTAGTTTTTTCTGCAGTTAGTTTCTTTTGAAAATGAATAATAAGAATACCGGTTTTCAATAACTGATGATGCAATTTATGCAATTCGTCATCTTTTTGCATTCTTAGTCTGCATATAACGCAATGCAATTTATTGGTGTAATTTTTTTCTGTTTAATAAAAACAAAGTTTCGTTATGAAACTTTGTTTAACAGAATATAAATTACTAATAACCCTGTTTAGCTTCGTAAAGCATTGCACTTTCAAAGAATTTGTGTTCGATTTTCCTGCTTCAGGAAAGTTTTTGGTCATTTATTTTTGGCAAGACTTTGTAAATATATCTACGCGATAAAAGTAAAAGTGTCGTCGAAGCAATTAAAGAATTAAGTAAGAAGGTTCCCATTAAAATTCAATTAGCAAGATACTTATCGCCTTTACTATTTCACGCTCACATTGCAAAACCAAAACCAAGTGGAATAATAATTAAGAATGAAACAAAGTTTTCAAGTGCAGCAGCAAGCAACGACTTTTCAATGTTGTTAGTGCCTTGAAAGGCCAACAATGAACACACTGAAAGCGATGTAGTAACAATACGAAGTGTCATAATTTGTATAAATTGTGCGGTTGCCGCTCTCATTTTTTCGGTAACATTCAAGGCTAAAACTCACAAGTTGCCAGCGGTGCCTAAAATAAATAAGTAAACTAGTACAGCATAAGTAATTGACACTACGATAGTTCACAAATAAACTTCTTTACATCTTTTGAAATCGCGGCGTGTGTAGTTGTATTGCAACAAGCTCCGCGCACCATCGCTAATTCCAAAAACTGAAATTAAGAATAAAGTAATAATTGGGGTTGACTTAGCTCAATAGAATTGAAAGTGGCCTGGGTCGGCAAAATTGGGTTTGGTAATCAAAATATTGAGCACAAAGAACGAAAATGAGACACCGAACGAACGAATAAAGCCGCCAAGCCCAAGTAAAAAGGTAGGTGCGAGCAGTTCTTTGGCAAATTTGAAACGAACCACTTGGTTCATAGACATCAGCATTTCTTGTTTTTTGTGCTTGCTTTGAATGTAAATTACGTAACAAAACACATTGAAGGCTCAACCGATTAAGGTTGCTAAGGCTCCTCCTAAAATTCCAAGGTGAAACACGATAATAAAGAGCGCGTCAAGCGCAATGTTGATAAGGTTTGCCACAATTCCCACACCCATGGTGTAAGTGTTAAACCCTTCGGCGCGAATGAAGAATGACAGTAAAGTTACTAAGCCTTGTAAAACAGTACCACTAGCATACACATAAGTAAACTCTTTAGCTCAATCAATGCTAAGTTGGAAAGCCGCATTGTAGTAGGCTTGCAGTTGTTCAACCTGGAAAGTTGTAAAACCATTTGCCAAAGCAACTGCTTGGTCAATTTTAGTTTGCCCAACTAATAATTTAAAAATTCCCGAGACAATAAACACAATTACTAATAAGGTTGCAACTAATGATAAAGCAATTGTTACTCAAAACATTGTTGCTCACATATTTCGTGCAGCATTGTGCATTTTTTTGGACAAACATTTTGTGTAGTAAATTGAAGCACCAAGTGGTACTAAAAACACAATTGAGTTTGAAAAAATTAAGATAGGTTGAGCGCCAGCGTTAGTTGCTGACACAATCGAGTTGGCGTTAATTTGAACAATTTGCGCCACTCCACTAATTGAGTTGTACTTTTGCAGCAAGTCTAGATAATTTTCAACCGAGTAAAATGAACCTTGCAAATAAGCTGAAAGTTCACCAAGCTCACTGGCGACTACTCCGTCACCTGGACGCATTACGACTTTGGTTCGAGGCACAAATTGTTGGATAAATACTTGGTCGACAAATGAGTACAAACCAATCATAAGTGTTATTAATAAAGATGGTACGGCAACGATCCAAATCGCTTTACGAATCGGCGTGTGAGCAAAAAGTTCTTCAGCACGATCTCGACTTTTTTGCAATTTCTGCTCCTTGTTTTGTTGCATCAAACCTCCTTTGCAAAATAAAAAACGTGTAAACACGTTTAGTTGGTGAGATAACTCAAATGGTGCCGACAACAGGACTTGAACCTGCGACCCCATCCTTACCATGGATGTGCTCTACCTGCTGAGCTATGACGGCTTAAGTTCAAGTATTATACAAGAAAATTTTAGAACTAGTATTAATTTTCTTTAGTATTGTCGGGACATTTTTTTATTCTAAAATAAAATAGAAAGTAAAGTAAGTAAATTCAAAACTTGTACAAGCAAAAATGAAGTCTTTAATAAGTTTGAGACCAAACACAAAATTGCTTGTGCTCTAGCGTTTATCTAGTTTTTGTTTAAAAAATGTTTCTATACTAACAAGCATAGAAACATAATGATAATTTGTTGGGGCAAAAACAAGTTTCTAAACACACTGTAAAATAAATTTGTGTTTTAAACTATTGCTCTCGTTAGGCGTAAATTATTAATCTTATGATCACTCAAAATTATTGTAGTAATAGTCTCTTGTTGACATATAAATCTCTTTGTGCTTTCTGTAACCAGCGTAATTAATATTTAGAGAAATTCAACGAATAATAGAGTGAGTATAACGTGCATAGCTAAGTCCGGTACCTTGTGTATGAGTTCAACTGCGTCAGGTAACTGCTATACCGTTATACGGAAAATTATCAATGAATTGTTGCAAATTAAATGACTGTTCACCATCTTTAACATAATCTGCAAATTTTCAGTTTCATTCGCCAAGGTCGTTTTGTATCTGGTTTCCTCAAGACGTTCTTTTAGAGTTGCCTTGGCCAAAAGTACCTCAATTGTATCAATCTTTAGTTGCATAGATATATTGTCTCTCTGCTTTATATGTGTCGTGGTCTCAATATACATAATCAAAAAAATAGCTGCTAGCAGTACTTTTTTTAAAACGACCAGCCTCTGAATCAAATCACATAAAAGTGTCCATGAGTCTGTTTAAACCGAGTAAACTACCTCAGTCATATCTTCAGTTACTCGTGCGTTCACTAATACCTAGTTTATTTTTAGTTGCTTGGTCAGTAGCTTGTGTTGAATAAATGGTAATTTCTATTGTGATTCAACCATTAATCAATTGTTGAGGAGTGTAAGGAAGAACTTTTGCTTGCAATTGTCACGTACGACCATATCTTGTGAATGAATAACTATCTTTATTACCAGAAAGTCAAATGTTGTTTCTGCCGGGGTTTTCACCAACTCAGTCTCAGCTAAGGTTTACTTTACGCATAAATGCTTTGCCAGTTCCTTCGTCAGTTGGTACAAAAGCAAATCTGGCAGGATTTCTGGCTTCATCGTTTCAGTTTAATCTAAATTTACTTTTGACTCAATCATCATCGATATAGTTAATAATGAAGTTTTGTGTGTGGGTACGACTATAGTTACCGATTTTATAATCAACAGTAGTAGTCGCTTGCTCAGCACCAGTTTTGGCATACCTAAAGGTGAAGTAATTGTCACCAAGGTTTAAGAAGTTGTTTACGTCAGTAATTGCACGCGCAGCTTCGTTACCTGAAAGACCTCGCGTACGCACTTCAAAGTAACGGTTGTCTACTTCGGCATCATACACAGCTCTACCACCGTGAAAGGCAATCACATGATTTACAATGCGGTTAAATTCATCGACTTTTAAGTAAGTATCATCTAACCACGAAGATTCAACACTAAGTAGTCCATACTTCGCATGGTCACGGATTAAAGTGTATCTAAAGTGCAATTCACCACGGTTGTCATCTGGGTTAATCGCATTAACACGAACTGTCACGCCTTGGTGAGCTGTTTCAAAGACTTCATTGTCACTGGTATAACTTTGTCATCAATCTACTTTGTTAACTTGTGAAGCAAACATTTGCTTGTTGGTAAGAACTTTACTACGCGCTTCTGTTCTAGCAAAGTGCAATTCCGCAGCAAGAGCATTAAGTTCTTCGATGAGATTTTGTTTTTCGAGTGCTTCTTGCTCAGCAATCACTTGCGCTTGAGTCTTAAAACCACGTAAGAGTTGGGTAGTAACTGGTGACTCATAAACTGTTGCGTCTGTGTCAGTGAGTTGAAGTTTGTAATCAAGCACGACTAAACCTTCTTCACTTGAGTCGGCATTAGTTTTAACATTTCAGTCAAAAGTTACAAAAGTTGGCAGACTTGCAAGTCAATTTTTGCCTTGGGCAGTGTAGAACTTAAAGGCATCACGCTTCGTTACAGCTTCTGCAGGGACAAAGTGATCTGCAGCGTATTGATCTTCAAAAGCAACTGTGCGGATTTGACTTTGCAATTCGGCTAGGTAAGCAGTAGCGGTTTTAAAGCCAAATAAGTCAAAGTGTTTGGTTAACTCAACATTGTTGAGTTTAACTACTAAGTCAAAACTAAGCTGACCAGCACCAATAAGGTAAGTTACATTAGTAATTTGGTGTTGTGCCCTGCCACCAAGTGTAAGGTCAAGCGGACGGTTAGTGGTCAAGTCATGGTCAGTTTCATAGAACCAAAGTTCCTGCTTAAGGTTTGGGCTAGTAGCAGCCTGTAAGGAAATTACATTTGGTACTTTCACCCTATTGTCAACTTTTGAAATTCAGGTAGTAAAGTTAATTTTGTTGAGTAAGTTTTCCACTGTCTTGTAATCAAGTGCATCTTGGTTAGTTTTAAAGCCAGTCACAGCTGGGAATGCGCGTTCAATTACCACCGTGCCTTTAGTCAAACACACATAAGGAGTTAGTGTACCTTTGGCATCGTTAGGACGTACAATTTTTTCGATTGTCACACCATTGGCTGGGACATACGCAATACCAGCAGGGTCGATTGCATTAATTTGGTCAGCGCTTAGTACAATCTCGCTTGGAAGCGTAGTAGCTTTGTTAACGCTTGACCCAAGTATAAGATGAACAGTTTCGATTTTGGCTAACTCAGTTAGCACATCGTTAGTGTTAAGTACAGCCGCCTTGCCAAAACCAGTGAGATCTTCGTTAAGACGTACATTGGCACTTGCCTCCTGAGCGCCATCTTGGACACTCGCAGTCAAGATGGTAGTAATCCGCAAGAGACCATTAGTATCATCTGGTGTAATCTCTCTAGTGACACTCACATTCGCACTTGGCACAAAATCGTTGTCAAGAACATCTAACAACTTAAAGTCATTGGCGTGGCCACTAACACTACTTGGCTTCAACTTAGTAAGATCTTGGTTCTGTGGATTAGTGTAAATCGTGCCTTGAATTCGTGCTTTTTCACGGTTTAAGTAGTCAGCTAAAGTAAGAAAACCAGTGATGGTGAGGTCGTTGGCACGCACTAATTCTTGATCATCTTTTTTGAGCACAAAATTTGTTGTGTAGGTACCTTGTTGACTGGCTGGTTGGTCTTTGGTTCAACTAATAGTGATTCCAAAATTGTTGTAAAGCTGTTGTTGTGTAATCACAGCACCATCATGCATTACCAAATTAATGTTTGTTTGGTCAACATTTGCTGGCAAAAGATTTGCCTTATTATCGTAATCGAGGGCATCAATGTTAGCCATCACACGATCAAGCAAGTTTTGGTCTGCAGTTTGAAAGTTACCAAGCAACAATTTTTTAGTTTTGGTTATACCGTGGTAATTAAAACTTAAGTTTGCAAGCACAGTTCCTAAGTTGTCATTAGCTTCATAGGTAGTTGTCACTGTCACTGCACCATCTGCTAGGCTTGAGTTTGCTTTTACCAAAGCTAAACTACTACTGTGTTCATTAACAACTACTGAAGGTAACGCGCTGTTTTGTGCTGGTGCACTCGCATTATAAGTTACACCTACATAATTATCAAACACAGCTGCTAAAATTGCTTGGTCAGCTTGGGCTTGAGTCTGGAAGCCATTTACATCAATTACTCTTGTTGTTGTAGCGCTTTGACCTGCTTGTGTTGTAGTGAGCTCAACTGTAAGTTGCAATTGACCAGTTTGATTGTTTGCACTAAGTGACTTAATACTTGTTTGTACTTGTGGATAGGCAACAGCAAAATCTTGGTTAGTTAGTGTAAGCAGTTGCACATTTTGTGATGTTACTGCCGAAGGTAAAAGTTGACTTTTGGCTTGGCTGTTAGTTATATTAATGTCTACTTGGTTTAAGTTAGCAGTTGCATAGGCAAGATGTGACTGCGCTAAACTTGGGAAACCACTAATAGTTACTTCTCTTTGCGCTTGCACATTATTAGCTGCAAAAGTAAGGAGAAAAGTCGCCTCAGTTTTGCTCTCATTGGTTCTTAACAATTGGAAGTTACTAAACAATTCACTTTGTAATTGTTGTGAATTATCCCCACTTTGAGTAGTAAAAGTAAATCTTTGTTTTGCAAAGAGTTTTTGTTCTTCGCCTTCAAGTCAGTTAATAGTTTCTTTATCTTTGTAGTCGATGGTCAAACTATTGATTAGGGTTGACAAGATTTGAGTGTTACGTTGTTGCGTAGTTTGAAAACCGCTTAAACTAAAATCTTTAGTAAAGGTAAAACCTTGTTTGCTTAAAGTTAAACGTACCAGTAAAGTGCCATTAGCATCAGCGCTAAAGAATTGAGTTTGTGTTTGAATGTTGCTGTCGGCAAGGTCTAAACCTGTAAAAGTTAAGTAATTAGCTCAGTCAGCTTTAGCAGCAACTTCTGATGGGAGAAAAGCAGTTTGAGCTTGAGTACTGCTTCAGCTTACAGCACTAATTTGGTTCATCTTCGTTACAAGTTCACTGGTGATCGAACCTAAGAAACCATTAATTGCGTACTTGATCTGACTTTGTTTGCTATTACCATCTTTTTCAGCAACTAAAAACGCATTGATGGTGCCGTGCACAGCGTCAAGTTCAACCTGAGCAAATTTAAAGTTAATCTCACTTGCTGGTCTGAGTTGTTGCTGTTGATTTCAGAAAATAAGTTTATTTACATCAAGATTTGAACCTAAGTTAGCACTTGCATCAGCAGCTAGCACATGGCTTTCTTTGCCAAGATAATCAAGACTAGTGATTTCGTTTAATAAGAGTTGCAATTCATTGCTTGCGCTATTTTTAAACTTTAAAACAGTGGTTTGTTTGGTTGCAGATTTGTAAGTTTCGCCTTTAGTAAGGTAGTAACTTAGCGTGATGAAACCACCATCGTCGTTGGCAGTTTCTACTGTCATATGTATTTTATAAGTGTCTTGATTAAATACTTGTGTTTTAGCTGCATCAGTGTAGAAAACAAACTTTTGACTAGCATCACTTCGTTGAATGAATTGTGAAGGTAAAACATCTTTTTTGTTTAACAAAGCAGCATTAACGTCTACTTCTTGAATACTTGTTAGTGCAGTGGCAATTTGATCTTGTTCAAAATGAGCAACATTGTACAAATTAGTAAAGGGTACTAACTGCGTTTTTTGGGCACCGTCAAGTGTGAAAGTAAGTGCAACTTGTAGTGAACCATCATCATCTTTTTGGTCTGCAAGTTCTTTGTCAATTTGAATTTGAGGATTTGTTGGTTGATAAGGTGCATTTTGTTCTTTATCTCACAATTGAACTTGTTCCAAAGTTACTTGTGAAGGCAAAGTGGTTGCGACGTTAACTAATCTCACTTCAATTTTTTTGAGTTCATCACTAATTTCAAGGTAATTTTTGTAGTGTTCAGTAAGAAAACCACCAACCACGAAAGATTTTTCCGACATGGTTGCTAAATTACCTTCTTTTCAAATTTTGACCAATCCTGCCACACTACCGTTGACATCGTTAGGAACTAAATTTGCAAATTCAAGCTTAAAACCTGCTGGTAATACTAGTTTTTGTTCTTGGTTATGTACATCGTAAGCTTCGAAAGCATCACTTTGCGCAATGGCAACTGATGGTAAGGTTTGACTTTTGCTAGTTTTATCAGCAAAATCAATTATTGCTTCGCTTAGTAAGTTCAAACTTGTCACTTTCGCAGTAGTTTTTAAACCTGTAAATGAATATGTTTGTGACTTTGAGCGTCTGGTTGTATCAACAGTATCAACTAAAACAAGTTGTACATTGAGTATGCCATCATCGTCACTAGGCTCAAATTGAAACTCAGGTTTTGCTTGGTCGTCAAAATGACCCTCCGGTAATAAAATTAACGTTTCATTTTCGTTAATACCTACTAAAAAGTCATCTGCTTGCGCTTCTGAAGGAAGTAAGTTTGCTCTAGTGATAGCAGGCTTTAATACGACAGTGAGCCTATCAAGTAAGTTGTTGAGTTGTCTCACACGTTGTTCAGAATCAACATCAACAGTTGGGTCTACTGGTTGAATACTACTTGTATCCGGAACAAAAGTAATGTTATTAGCAATTATTCTTCTCGACGCCAATAGTTGCTGTGAGTTAGTTTTATAGAGGTTTACACTAAAAATAGCAGAACCTTTAGTTTGAACGCTAAAATCATTATCTAAGCTAATTTGTACAGTGATATTATCAAAAGGAACTTCAAGTTGTGTTCCTGCTGCATTAGCGCTAAAGTCTCAAAGTTTAAACGAACTTATGTTTTGTTGGGCTTCAGTAAAGCTAATTTCAATTGGTTGACTATTGAAAGTGTTTGTGTTTTCCTTGTCATAAGTTATACGAATATCGGTAACTGATAACCAATTGGTAACTTCAGTAAGTAAAACTTTTTCCGAAATAGTTTTTGAATTTTGTGCCTCTCCACCAGTTTGCGCTGATGGTTTAGTTTTAACGTAAGTCACAACTCCAGCAGGAGTTGCAGTTCCTAGAACTGTTGCGGCTGCAATTACGGCTACGGCTGCCTTTTTTAGTTTCATAAACTATCCTTTCCCCCACTAGACGGGAAGCAAATATATAAATAAATATTTTTTATTAGTTTATTATTTATATATGTAATGTGCAAAAATTTTAATTTGCAAAAAAAAAAAAAAAAGCGCTCTTGATTCAATTTAGGTATATTCGCAAACTATTTAAAATGCAATAAACTCTATAATAAAGGCATATTAGAATTTTATGAAAAATTAACATATTTATTTTTTTAGCACTTTTTTTTAGCTAAATATAAGTAATTTTACTTGTGTATTTTTGCCTAAAAAACTTTAATTTTTGCGTCCCAAAATCTTAAGTTTTAACAGTTTAACAAGGCTGTGTTGAAGGTACTAAAAAGGTTATTTTTAAGTAATAAAAAAGACAAGAAATCTTTGTTCTTGTCTTTTGTTAATTAAGGTTTTTTGTCTGTCTATCAATACCTTAATTTTAATTAAATTGTGTTTGGTAAAGATTTCAATAGTACCCTTGTCGTGCCATTAATTCTTGGTGATTACCTTTTTCAATAATACGACCGCCTTCCACAACTAAAATTAAATCTGCATTCTTGATTGTACTAAGTCTGTGGGCAATCACAATCGAAGTTTTGTTTTTCATAATTGTATCTTGCAATGCAGTTTGAATAATTTTTTCGGTGTTTGAGTCAACGTTGCTGGTAGCTTCGTCTAGAATCAAAATCTTTTTATCACCTAACACAGCGCGTGCAATGGCTAAAAGTTGACGTTCACCTTGCGATAAGTTGGCACCATTATTTTCTAAGACGGTGTCATAACCATTTTTTAGTTTGAGGATGAAATCATCTGCCGAAACTAAACGAGTCACTTCTCGCACTTCTTCGAGTGTTGCCTCTGGCTTAGCAATTTTAAGGTTGTTTAAAATAGTGTCATTAAACATAAAGGAATCTTGGAGTACTACGGCCATAATGTCACGCAAATCGTGTTTATCAATTTGGTTTAATTCAATGCCATCAAGGGTGATTGAACCTTGATTGTAGTAATAAAACTTAGATAATAAGCTAATAATAGTGGTTTTGCCAGCGCCAGTTGGGCCAACAATAGCAATGGTTTGGCCTGGTTTAGCATAAAAAGTTGCATCGTTAAGTTGGTATGTTGGTGAGTTTTCATTGTATTTAAAGAACACGTTTTGGAAACGAATTTCACCTTTGGTGCCTGCAGGCAATGGCACAGTTGGTTGGTTGCTATCAGGAGGGATCAAATCAGTAATTCGAAACACACGTTGTGAAGAAGCATGACCAAGTTGTACTGTTAAGAAGAGCAACATCACTTGTTGAATCGTGCCATTAATAGTGAACACTTGGGAAATTAGCGCTACCACAAATCCGGCGTCAGCTTCTTTGTAAAGCAAACCAAAGGTAGGCACACCGCCAAGTTTAAACACTAGTGCCAAGATAATGGCAATAATAACAGTAATATTTGAAGCAAAAATAAATCAAGGATCAAATATTCTTTGGTAAAAGTCGCCCACAAAGGAATGTTTGTAAATTTTGTGCGCAATCGTGTTGAAATCGCTTTGGGCTTGAGCTTGGTTGTCGAGAGTTTGGGTAATTTTGGTGTTTCGTAACATTTCTTCCACATAAGCGTTAATTTCACCAAAAGCCGCTTGCGTTGCAATCATCGCTGGGCGTGCTTTGCGAATCATCAGAATGGTTACTGCTAAGAAAGAAACGAGCGAAACCATAATAATTAGAGCTAGAATTGAAGAAATGAAGAATAAAGAAAAGAGTCCGAAAATAATTGAAAATAAATTAGCAAAGACTTGGCTCACTAACTTAGTAACTGTGTTAGAAACATTACTAATGTCAGTAACTAACGATTGAATTAAGTCACCTGCCATTTCTTTGTCGTAAAAAGCAGTTGGCATAAAAAGCAATTTATCCATTGCTACTTTTCGCATTTGTGTGGCTGCTTTGTACGAAATGTTGATAAAAATGCGATTTTGGAAGTAGCCCGCAACAGCATAACTAAGAAATAAAACACCCATCACAGCAATGTAAATTGCAAATCTAGTGACATTGAAGGCTTCTAAACCTACAATGGCTGGTGTTAACGACTTAGTAATTACTAGTCCAGTCAGTAAGGTGGCAATAATTAAACAAGCCGATGATAACAGGGCGACAAAAATACCGACAATCACCATTCTTTGGTCTTTTTTCTCTAGAAAAGAGAAAAAGCGTTTGAGTAGTTGTCAAGTTGACATTTTTTGTTGTTTACTCTTGGTTTGTTTATCGCGAGTAGTTGAGTTTAAATTTTTCGCCATTTTGCTCCTTTCTATTGGTCTAATTGATTTTGGTGAATTGATTTATATAATGGTGAACATTGAATCAGTTCTTCGTGAGTGCCTAAAGCTGTAATGGTGCCATTTTCTAAAATCATAATTTGGTCAGCAGTGCGCAATGGACCAATTTTTTGTGAAATTAAAATCAAAGTGCAGTCATAATTTGTACGCACATTTTCAATCACTTTTTTGGTAGTAATATTATCGAGCGCAGAAGTAGAATCGTCTAGAATTAAAATTTTTGGTTTCCGTAACAACGTACGAGCAATTGATAAACGTTGTTTTTGGCCACCAGAAAGGTTTCGCCCGCCTTGTACAACAACATGATCGAGTTTATCTTCGAATTTAGTTACAAATTCTCAGGCACAAGCATCGCGCAAAGCTTGTTCAAGTTCAACATCGGTGGCATCTGGTTTTGCTTTTAATAAATTCGAACGAATTGTACCGGTATACAACAACGCTTCTTGGTAAACAATTCCAACGACATCATGAATACTTTTGGTTTTGGCATCATTAAGTTCTTGGTCGCCAATTTTGATAGAACCATATTTATAAAGGTAATTGTTAATTAAAAGATTTACCAAGGTAGACTTACCAGCAGCTGTTGGTCCAATAATACCAAGTGTTTGACGATACGGTAATCTAAAGGAAATATTTTTCAATGTGTGTTTGTCTTGCGTATCGTAGTATTTAAAGCTTAAGTCTTGTACGGTTAAATCGTAGTTTTGACTAATTTCACCGCCTTCAGGACGAATCACATTTTCTGGTATCACTTCAAAGATTTGGTTGATTCTACCAGCTGAAATTTTGGCTCTAAAGAAGGACACAAGAAACATAACTGTCATCATAATACCAAAACTAATGTTGTAAAGATAATCGATAAAAATATTTAATTCGACTAAAGTTTGGTTTGATGCTGCTTGTGCCATTGTTTGTTTTGCGGCAATTGAATAAATTACTAAAATCAATAAATTGATGATAGTCAAAAACACTGGACCTAAAGTTGCAAAAAGAATTTCAATTCGATACATAATTCTGTATCAAACTTGGTTGTTTTTGGTAAATGCTTCTTGGTGTTGATTTTCTAAGCTATAAGTTTTAATTACACGAATACCGTTGATGTTTTCTGTGATGTCTTTAGTTAACACTTCGACAGTTTTTTGTGCTTGTTTCATTCTTGGGCCTGACATTTTACCGACAATTAAAATTAAAACAGTAAGCACAGGAATCACAATCACAACACCGGTTGCCATTTGCACATCAACTAGGAAAGCTAAAACTGCACTACCGATAGTTAGAAAAATACCACGAACTAAAATGGTTGAACCATTAACTAAAAATTCTCAGAAAATTCCTACATCGTTTGAAACACGAGTAATAATCGATTCGCTCTTTAAGTCAGCGATATTTTTGAGTGAGAGTTTTTGAATTTTTTCAAACAGTGAAATTCTAAAAAACTTACTTGCTGATTCAGAGGCATAAATAACAACTAAATTTCCTACGAAGCTAAAGATTATGTTAAGTACAGTTACCAAGACTACGGCAATAATTAAATAATTACGAACGAGCAACAATGGCGCCGGTTTAAAGTTAATAAGACCATCAAAAAATGTTAAACTAACTGTTTCATTACTATTTTCATTAAAAATTAAGCGAATAAATTGCGAAATAATATTTGGAAAAATAATCGCGCAGATAACATTAAGGAAAATTAGAAGTGCTCCCAAAAGAAAACATCACTTAATTTTGCGGGGTAACATTTTAATAAGTTTAATCATTATTTATTCTTTTTTCCTTGGACGTTTTGGTTTCGAAAATAGTTTTTCACCTAACTTAATATATTCATTAATCATTTGTTCAAAATGTTGGAAGCCAATTTCATAGAATGCATCACTTTTTAAGTCCACACCTACTTTTTTAAGAATTTCTAGTGGATAATCATTTCCACCTTGTTTTAAAAAGTTATCAATGTAGTATTGCAAATAAGTTTCGCCTTTGAGTTTGTAGTTGTGGAAAAAGTAACTTGCTACCAATTGTCCTATAGCATACTTGTATACGTAAAATCCATAGTAAAAATGCGGTACATCAACACTAGCTACTAAAAATTCAGGTTCGTATTTTAGTTGTTTTGGTTTTTCAGTATATCTTTTTAAATTTTCAAAATAAAGCGTTGAAATTGATTCGTAGGTTGGATTAACTTTGTATTGTTCAATACCTTGGTAGAGATTATATTCATAGTTAGCTCAAATAATTTGGCGTTGCACGGTACCTATTCAACCGCGAATTCTTTCTTCTAACAATTGAAATTTTAGTTTGTCGCTTTGCGTTGCTTTTAAAACGTGGTCATATAACATTTCTTCGTTGAAAATTGAAGCTATTTCTGCCAAAAAGATTGGATATTGACTGTTATAAAAGTCATTGTTTTGATCAGAAAAATATGAATGCATCGAATGCCCTAATTCATGTGCTAAAGTTTCCACCGAACCAAATTGACCATCAAAATTCATTAAAATGTATTTTTTGTCAATGCCAAAATGACCACCAATTGAATATGCGCCAGAAACTTTGTTTTCAATAGTCATATAATCGACTCAACGATCATAAATTGCTTTTGAAACTACATTATAGTATTCTTCGCCAAATGGTTTTAAAGCTTCTAAAACTAAAGCTTGCATTTCTTCAACACTATAATTGCTTTTAACCTTTACTAATTCGCGTGCAGAATCATACTTTTGATTATACTTTTCCCCAAATGCGCTTTCATAAAACTTCTTGTGAGCTCTTCTGTATTTAGCTATAAGAGAATTGAGTGATGAGATTTTAGAAAAGAGAATTTGGAGTAAGTCATCGTCAACTTTATCAGCATTAGTCAACATATTTATTGCTGACTTATATTTTCTTGTCTTAGCTTCTACATTCAAAGAACGAAATTGTTGGAAAAGCAAATTTGCCAAAGTGTCTTTATGTTTGAAAATTGCTCTATTTCATGCTAATACAGTGTTTTTTCTTAGTTCGCCATCAGCGCTTTTAAGATATTTAAGTCTCGTCGCATGATTTAAAGGAAGTTTTTTACCTTTTGCGTTTACAACTGTGCCATAGTCTGTTTCGCTATCTGATAGCACAGTAAAAATATCTTCTAAATTTGGTTCGCCAGTTTGAATTTGTGTTAGATATTCTTCGACCTTATCATCTAGTTTGTGTTCATAATTTTCTAACTCAGATTCAATTATCTTTTTGTATGGAGCTAGTACAGGGTGATTAACTCACTGTTTTAATTTCTCAACATTTTGGAAAAATCTAACTTGTTCTGAACCAAACTTTTGATTAAATTCTTCACTCAATTGGTTCAACTTAACTTCGTAAGAACGATAAAGTGAGCTTGTAAGTTCACGGTTGAGGTGATTAGAAACATAATTGTAAAGTCGATTTGATAGCACGCCGGCACGAGCTGCTAATTCGAATGACGCAGCGTAAGCTTCAACTGTATCATATTTACTATCTTTTATCGCTATGAGATGTTCATTCAAAGTTTTTAATTCATCAAGCAATTGTTCAAAAGTTTTATTTTCTAAAATTGCTTCAAGATCAAATTTATACTTGTCATCAACATCAGCGACTTTTTTGTATTGCTTCATCATTCTCCTTTCTTAAATAATTACGAATATAGTTCTACAACATAGATATATTCGTTAAATTGAAAAAAAATTTTGCACTTGACTTTTTTTGTAATTTAATTTTGCAAAAAATAGAAAAATATTACATTAGAAAATGCAAAATTTGTAAATTATTATATATGAAAACAACATTAATTAAATTTGGCTAAAACAAACTTTTAAGATTTAAATTTGCTCGTTTTGACTAAGTTTTTTTTGGAAATATTCTGGTTCATTAATGAAAACTAAATTTTCCAAAATGTTCTCCATCCGCTCTACAATTCGGTAATGTGAATGCAATTCGAAAGATAATTTGATAATGATTTGAATGTTAATTTTTTCTTGTTCAAGTTTCAAAGCTAACTCTTCAATTTTTTTGTCACAAAAAACTTTGTAATCATTTTTTTCTTTTTGAAAAACTTCAAAAAATTTACTTGCCTGTTTACGACGAGCATATTTAAGAAAATTATGAAAAAGTTCATTTAATTTTTGATTTAGTGTAACGGCAATTTCTAAAGTATCAGTACTCATCATGTGGTGATACTTGGTAAAAAATTTACCTAAAAAGAATAAATAATCATTAATACGTTCGATATCGCCTAAAGAATTTAACACACAAATATATCAGCGCAAATGATCCAACATTGGTTGGTCTTTTGATAAATCTCATAGTAATTCGTTTACGTTATCCACTTGCACGTGATCACTAAAATTTTCCATTTCCGTTAAAGTTTTCATTGCATCATGAATAGTTTCATCCTTAGTTCGTGCTTTTTCAATTAAACTAAGAACTTGGTCGTGCATTTTAATGGAATGCGAAATATACGAATAAAAGAATTCTTTTAAGTTTTCTTCGCTTTTCTTTAATAAACTATAGTTGACAGACATTTTTTAACCAATCTTTCCCATAATGTAATCTCTAGTTTTAGAGTTTTGTGGATTTGTAAACATTTCACGTGTTGGTGCTTGTTCAATCATTTGACCTTTTAAGAAGAAAACTGTTTCATCTGCAACACGTTGTGCCTGTGCCATTGAGTGCGTAACGATAATAATGGTGTAATATTCTTTCAAACTAACAATTAAATTTTCGATTTTTTGCGTTGCAATCGGGTCAAGTGCACTAGTTGGTTCATCCATTAAAATTACTTTTGGCGCAAGCGCGATCGTACGAGCAATACATAAACGTTGTTTTTGGCCACCTGATAATTGGTCAGCGCTTTCTTTTAATTTATCTTTAACTTCATCATAAAGCGCAGCTTTTTTTAGCGCATCTTCAACACGTTGGTCAAGAATTTTTTGGTCGTAAATACCAATGTTTTTTAATCCTAAGGCTATGTTTTCATAAATTGAAACTGGAAAAACTATTGGTTGTTGAAACACCATGCCAACTTCTTGACGCAAATCGATATTACTAAGAGCTTTAGTGTCTTTTAGATCAACATAATTATCATTATGTCAGTACAAGATTTTACCTTCATAACTATTGGATTTGTCTTCCACATTAATTCGGTTAAAAAGTTTGAGGAGAGTACTCTTACCACAACCTGATGGGCCTATGAAAGCAATTGTTTTATGCATTGGGAGTTGTAAATTAATTGCAAAAAGGGCTTGCTTTTTTTTGTAGTTGTACCAAAAATTTAAATTTTCAATTTTGAAAATTGGTTGTGTTGTTTTAGCAAGTGATGCATTTGTTTGCATTGGTTTTACGTTTTTTTCCATAATATAAACCTCTTTCAACTAAAGTTAAAATTTTTAAGTTTAGGTGTTATGTAAGTTGAAACATAAAAAAGAAAACTAAAGAACAAAAGTGAAATAAAAGCACATTCGTACATAATTGCCACTGCGTTTGCAGCAGTACTATTTAACTGCACTACCATTCTGGTTGTAATAGTTTGACCAAAATAAGTAAGACAAAAACTTGGTGAATTGTTCATTCCGGTAGTGAGTAGAAATGGTGCTGATTCGGAAGCGATTCGTGCAGTCATTAACACTCAACCATTGACTAAAGATGGCCAAATTTTAGGCAAAATAATTTTGTAAATAATTTTCGCTTTTGATAAACCTAAAGCTTGCGCACTTAGTTTTAAATCCTTATCAATTGACGCAAACGCAGTTTGGATATTCTTAATGGCAAAAGGTAAAATGAAAATACCTATGGTACAAATTCCAGCTCATAATGAATGTGAAGTTTTACCACCAGCACTAAAACCAAAAAGTGAAATAAAAACTGTATAACCAAATAAACCAAATAAAATTGACGGCATTGACGCAAAGGCATCAATGAAAGAATAAAAGGCATTTTTGATTTTGGTGCTTGTTAAATATTCGCTCACATAAACAACTACAAAAAAGGCAACTGGCATAGCAAAAATTAAAACCAATAAACTAATTACAATTGTATTAGCTAACGCGCGGAGAGTTGAATCGCCCGCGTTACCAACAATAGTGTTACTGTTAGCAAGAGAATACTTAAGGCCATTAATAAGAACATCTCCAACAATTCAAAGGGAACAAATAGCAACTAAAATTACTGCCACTAATTCACTTAAAAGATGATATCAGTGGTAAACTCTATTAATTACTTTACGATTTTTAATTTTCGTTTGCAGCTTTAAAATAGCTTTATTGGCAAATTCTAATTTGATTTTTCGACGCGAAGTGATAATAGCATTAAAACTTAAATTAACAATTGTGATGATAATAAACAAAATGAGACCAAGTGCAAACATTAAACTTCTGAGTTCATCACCACCATTTTCAGCAAAAAAGTTGGTTGGTAACAAAGCACCAACTGTTTTAAGCGATGAGGTTAAAGTGGCGGCAAAACCTTTTTGGTAAAAAGTGAGATAATTTTGCGATTTCAGAATAAAAAGTAAAGCCACCGATTCTCCAATTGCTTTGGCAAAACCAAGTAAATATGCTCTTCAGATATCAGCTCGAATGGCTTTTTTTACGATTTTATAAGAAATTTGCGAATTATTAAGACCGAGTGCCTTTCCAGCAAATTTTAAATCTCAGCTAATGTTTTCTAAGGCAACTAAAATTGCGTTTGTAATAGTAGGAAAACACATAATTGCGAGCATTAAAATCGCATTAAGCAAATTGGTACCACTACTTAAACCGAATGCACTCTTAATTCACTTTGAAATGACCATTAGTGCAAACAAACCAAAAATAACAGAGGGAAGGCCGCTAAAAATTCTTAAGAAAAATTTCGTTCTTAAGTAAAACTTTTGATTTTGCACTCTTAAATTAAGCCAAAACGCTACTCTTAAACTAACTGGACATGCAATTAAACAAGTTAAAATCACCACTAAAAAAGTAGTTACTATTGGTAGAATAATACCACCACTAAAAGCACCATTAGTTGGATTAACAGGATTAAAAATTTGGCCTTTGTAGTAAGAAAAGGCATACCCTGAACGATAAATAATAAAGAATAAGAAAACAATAAATAAGGACAAGCAAACAAGCACAACAGTAAGCGAAATGTGCTTATTTACTGCCTCGTTTTTTTGATTTTTCCTGTGCTCTTTCATTTGTTAAGAATAATAATAAAAAAACTTTATTTTGCAAACAAAAAGTCTAAATTTACTAGCATAATGCAAAAATATTTATAATTTGTGCATGATGAAAAAACTTGCTCGTTTTGGCCGTTTCTTAACACCATTAGTTCTAGCTTCACCAGTTGTTTTAACTCTTTCATGCAGTTCTAAAGTTGTGTCCTTTAAGGGTTCAACTAGTATGTGATCATTTTTAAACGATCTTTCGAAAGTTATTTACAAAAATGATCGTTATTTAGCTGATATTGAATCACTCGGTTCCTCAGCAGGAATCGATAATTTAGTGAATGCCCGTACTGATTTTGCTGCTTTATCAAAAAATCCTGTTGGCGAACATAATTCGATGAGTGAAGAAAATAAAGCTAAATGAAAAGCGCAAAAAATCAAGACAGTGCCAGTTGCACAAGAAAAAATGGCGTTTTTATTACAAGTAAAACCAGCTGACGTTAAAAAACATTTTTTCTTTGACCACACAAATTGACAAAAAATAATTAATGCTTTTGGTGGTGATTATCAGCTTATGATTAATGATTTACTTGCTGAAAACGAAAAACTACCTGAAGATCAAAATTACCCAATTGCTGTATTTTATAGAGCTGGCGGTTACAATGTAAGTGGTAAAGCAGAAACTTTTGTTAAAGACAATCCTTATGTCAATGAAATTGTGCCAAGTCCGAATGCGCAATCATACTTAAGAAATACTTTGGGTAATACTAAAGTAAGTATTACTAATTTAGACGAATCAGACGCCAAAGCAATGCCAGACTTTTTAAATAGTAATGCAACAAGTAAAATGGCTTTTTTTAGTTATGGTTTTTTAGAAAATAACAAGTCACTTTGACAAAAACCAAATTTTGTGCTTGTTCAGCAAAAACAAGAAACAGTTTTAGTTAAACCTGAAGAAGAAACTTACGGTTGAACAAGATTTTTCTATTTATCTTTTTCATTATTAAATAATTTACCGAAAAAACTTAGTTTGTTAACTAGTTTTTTAAGCCCTACAAATAGAGTTAAACCTGAAATAATGAAAGTTTATGCCAACAATAGTTTAAGTGCACCAAATGCAAATTTGTTGAAAACAATTTTTAATTTAGAAGCTGATGACGAACAAAACTGAAGCGAACTAGCAAAAGCCGCGAAAACATTAACACCCGATTATCAATAAAGTATTTTTTTACCTCGTTTTACAAAATGAATTTTAAAAACAATTTAAATTTTTGCCAAATTTTGCAATAAAAAATAACGTGTTTCAAACGTTATTTTTTTGTCTTCAAACAGAATTAAAAACAAGAACTAAAGTTTATTTTTGCACTCTTGACCATTTGCCAATTCTTTTAAGTTTTGGTAAGAAATTTCCACCATATTAGCAACAGCTTCATCAGTGTAAGAACCAATGTGTGGGGATGTCATCACTGTTGGGAACAAACTGATTAATTCTTCAATAACTGGATCGTTAATTGCGTCAAGTTTTTTACCAAAGAATTGTTTTTCGTTATTGAAAACATCTAAACCAACACCAGCAAGTTTTCCACTCTTGACCGCAGCAAGAATTGCTGCTTCATCTTGCAGTTGACCTCTAGCTGTGTTCACAAGAATTGACCCTTGTTTCATCTTGCTGAGAAATTCAGCATTAATAAATTTATCGTTTTGCCCTTTAATGTAAGGCACATGCACTGAAATAATGTCAGCTTTAGCTAAAAGTTCATCAAGCGGTAAGTAAGTTAAAACGGTTTTTGCCTTGTCATTAGGATAAGGATCATAACCTACAACAGTTGCGCCTAAACCGCGAAACATTTTTGCAGCTTCAAAACCAATTTTACCGGTGCCAATAATTCCCACTACCGAATTTTTAATTTCCTTAGCAAATCCGTGTGGAGTAATTGTGTAATCTAAGTTTGCCGCAGCTTTAGCAGCGAAATAAATACTCTTTCTTGATAGAGTTAAAGCCATTGATACTGCAAGTTCGCTGATAGCTGTTGGCGAGTATGATGGTACACGTGCACTTAAAATGTTATGCGCATGTAAAGCTTCCACATCCATGTGGTCAAAACCAACAGTTCTAGTGAGAATGAATTTCACGCCAAGTTCTTTGGCACGAGCAACTACTTGAGCATCAATTTTATCGCTTGCGCGACAAATAACTGCGTCAAAACCTTTAAGGATATCAACGTTTTCTGCACTCAAACTTTCTGATCTTAGTTCTAGTTCGTAACCAAAATTTTTGTTAAATTTTTCAAAAATTGGCTTTTCTACGGCTCTCACACCGAAACAAATAACTTTCATTAATATAATTTCCTTTTACTATAAATTAAAGACCGTAAACTGCAGAAGCAACCGCAACTCAAATAGGCATTAAAACAACTGCTAGAAGCGTTGAAAGGGCTGAACACTGTGCTGCGTATTCTTCGTGCACTTTGTATTGCATTGCATAAGCAATAACAACAGTAGCCGGTGGAGTAGCTGCAAAAATAACCATTGCCAAACCACTTTGAGCTGTAACTTTTCCAATTTTTACTAATGGTCAAAAGATCAAAAAGATGACAAGTGGTAAAACAACTAATTTCACAGCTGAAAAAGTTCAAACTTTTCAGTCTTTTGCAGCTGCTTTGATGTTTGATGTAGCAAGTGTAATACCAATTGAAAGTCAAACGAGTGGACTAGCTAACCCGCTTAAGTAATTAATGGTTTTGTGAATATAAGGCATTGTTACGTCTAACTGGAATCAGCCCGCTTCACCTGGTTTTATTATTCCAGTTTTAGAATCTTCAAAACTTCTTGCAAAGTTAGCAGCAAAACCTGACGCGCCAGGAATTAATTGAGTAAGATATAACACAAGACCAAGAAATGTTGCAATAACAATTGGGTTTAAAAATGTTGTTTTAAGCGATTTTTTAATGTTTTCTTTATCAAATTTCAAACCACTTACCATCATAAAGCAGTATGAATATAAGAAAATACGATATGGAATAGTTCAAATATTCGCAGAAGTAGTTGCGTCTTTAGCCATAACATTAATAATTGGTAAACCAAAGAAAGTAATTGAACCAAAAATAATCATCATTCAACTAATTAAAGCTTTCGATTCGCTTTTGGCTACTGTTCCATCTGGATTTTTTTTCATTCTACTTGGAATAATGCGACTTCCATATTTTACAAATAAGAAAACTGCTAAACAAAGAAGAATATAGAAAGCAAATGAAACACCCAAAATAATTCCTTCATTAGTTAAGTCAGCAACTGTAACTTTTTTCATAAAACCAATAAATGCTACAGCGGGAAGCGCAATCTTAAGAACGACTGCGTTTAAAACTTTTTTAAATTCCACTTTAAGCACTTTGGTTTTAGTGAGTATAAACCCCAAACTAATAATAACAACGGTAGCAACAATTGCCCCCCAGAAGCTAGTATTAGTTAAAACTTTTACAAAGTTCATATAAAAGTACCTTTCTAATAATTACGTAGAACACAATTAACATTTCAAAAAAAGAGATAATTTTAACAATTTGTTGATTGCACAAACATTTTATAAAATTTGTCGTTAAGTCTATCATAAAGACACAAACGCAAAATTATTAAATGTGAGAATTACAGAAAACTGCAGTTTTTGTTGACAAACTTTGTGAATTTGACTTTTTCAAAGTAATCTGCCAACGCGCCTGTGTTATTGCGTTATATATAAAAAAAACAAGATGTTTTTAAACACCTTGCAATTTACTAAAAATTTGGTAATGAAAATATTATCTGGTGCCCAAGACAGGACTTGAACCTGCACGCCTTGCGGCAGTGGATTTTGAGTCCACGGCGTCTACCATTCCACCACTTGGGCAGTGATGAAATTATAGACTAAAATCAAAAATTTCGTAACATTTACTTGTAAGAATTCAACGTTTTTAAATGTCAATTCTTATTTTTAACGCTTAATTGAATGTTAATTTTTAATAGTTATTTGTCTACAAATAAGTTTACATAGTAAGGCATAATTTGAATTTTTTATAATTTAATTGCAAAGAAAACACACTCGCTTGCTTAGAGTGTGCCAGTGATACAATTAAATTTAATGATGCTTTAACAAATACCTGACTAAATCTCTACTACATAATGAAAGCATAATTGAAAAATTTAAAGAACAAATGCAGAAATAAAAAAGTTACAAAAGGAGCTTAAGTTTAACTGTTTTTAAACTACAAGCTAAAGCGCAATAAAATACGCGTGATATGAATAAAATTTTATACTCTTATTTCTGCAGTGAGTCTGCGCTAACACAACCACGAATCAGTTCGGGGTTTTAATTTAAAAAACAATTCAACATACAAAAGAGGTTGTTGGCTAGCTAAGCAAACCAACTTGTTCTATTTTTTAGAAAAGTTGCGAGCTAAAAAAATAGAAGTAATAACTTCTATTTTTGAAATACAACATATTGTTGCGTAATAATTTGTAATTTGGAAATTTGTGCGAGTTAATGAGCTTTAATTTTGTTTAATTCTTTTGAGTGTAGGGAATAGTAACACATCACGAATTGAAGATGTTTCAGTAAGCAGCATAGTTAAACGGTCGATCCCAATTCCGGCACCACCAGTTGGCGGCATTCCGTATTCAAGTGCAGTGACAAAATCATAATCTATATCACTAGCTTCGTCATTACCTTTTTCTTTTTCGTTAAGTTGCGAAATAAAACGATCTAATTGGTCGATTGGGTTATGTAACTCTGTGTAAATGTTGGCATATTCTTTAGTGTTAATAAACAATTCAGCACGTTCTACATACCTTGGATCTTCAGCTTTGAAACTAAGTGGCGAAATTTCAATTGGATGCCCGACTACAAAAGTTGGTTGAATCAAAGTTTTTTCAATTAATTCTTCAAACAAACCATTAATAATGTGTCCTAAAGTAAAGAATTTTTCTAATTTCACTTTGTGTTTTTTGGCCACTTGCACAGCTTCTTCGTAACTTACATTCCGAAAGTCTACACCGGTTGCTTGACTTACTGCATCAACCATATCAATACGTCGAAATGGCGTACTAAGGTCAACTTCAACACCATTGTTCATAAATTTTGTTCGACCCATTTTTTGACAAATGAACTCAAACAATTTTTCAATTCTGGCCATCATACCTTCAGAATTTGAGTAAGCTTCATAAAATTCTATACTGGTAAATTCTGGGTTATGCGTAGTATCAATTCCTTCGTTACGGAAGATGCGACCAATTTCATAAACACGGTCAAAACCACCTACTACTAATTTTTTAAGTGGAATTTCAGTCGCAATTCTTAACACAAAATCTTGACCTAAAGCGTTGTGGAATGTTTTGAAAGGGCGTGCTGCTGCGCCTGAAAGATAATCGTGTAAAACAGGAGTTTCAACTTCAAGATATTCAAGATTATTAAAGTAATCTCTAATTCATTGCACAAGTTTACTTCTAGTTTTAAATTTTTCGCGTGACTCAGCGTTCATAATTAAGTCTAAGTAACGATGACGATAACGTTCTTCCACATCAACTAAACCATGGAATTTTTCTGGTAAAGGTTTAAGTGATTTACTTAGTAATTGCAAGTCTTGTACCCGCACACACACTGCGTTTGTGTGTGTTTTCATTAGTGCACCAGTCACTAAGATAATATCACCAAAGTCAAGACTTTCAACTAAAGGTACTAAAGCTTCATGTTCTTTTTTGTTGAAATAAACTTGAATTTGACCGTGGTAATCTTGCAACACAATGAAAGGCCCACGTTTGGTCATAATACGTCCAGCTACTGTTTTGACTACTGGTGAGTGTTCTAGATCTTCTTTTGTGTGATCTTGGTATTCGTTAACAATAGCATTGCTGTAAGCGATTTTATCAACAAGATTATCTGCTTTTTGTCAGGGATTAATGTTATTGGCGGCATAAAATTCTAATTTACCGCGTCTGACCACTTCTTGGTCGATCATTTTTGAACTCATAGTGAGGCTCCTCTAATTTGATGAATTGAACTCTATAAATAAGTGATGAATGAAAATTTATAATATAAGAAATAGCAGTCCCGAGACTGCTATTTTGCACTTGAAAGCTAACTTTGAATTAATTAGTCAAGCAACAACGGTAAGGTTTGTAGTGTTTCGAGTAAGTAAAGATCTCTGACTAACTTTTCTGAAGCACTAGCAATATCAATTTGTTCGTTATTTGCTAATCTAAATAATCTAAAATCAGTTTGAACTCAACTGTAAACTTTTTTCTTTGCGCTGTCGATAAAGAAACCATAACCTCTATTTCAAAGGTCTAAAGCTTGCATTGTTTCTACAATTTGCTTGTAAGCTTCTTCATCGATAGTGTCGGTTTGAGTAAGTAAACGATAAGGTTTGTGCAAACGGTCTTCGAGGTCGTCTTTAAAATTAAATCTAAAGTTAACTGGGAACTTTTCCCCTAGGATGTAATCTTGTTTAAATTTCTTACTCTTGATGTCACCTTCTAAGAAAAGAAAGGTTTTTTGTTCTTGATTCTTAAGATTTTCAACAACAACTGCTTCTGATTTTCATAAATCAATTTTGTTGATGTCTTTATTAATAAAAATTTGATCGTAAGTGAATTTAACTTCTTGCGTGTTTGATAATGGTGAAATTCTAACAGTGTCTCTAACTCACGCAAGTGGTTTCTTAAATTCTTGGCCAACATAGTGTAAGTTGTCAATTTTGAACAAATCATACATTATGTCATCGCCTTGGTCAAAAGCTAGTTTCTTCTGCTTGCCAATTTGAAAGTATGCCAAAGCTACGAAAACTGCAACTAATGTGAATGAACCAATCATCACGCCTAGCAATGAATAACTCACCACTTGCGGATAATTCGGATCTGTACTTTCTGGCATTCCATACTTCGCATAAATTATTAACGCAAAAGCAGCTAAACCAATACAAGAGAAAATAACAACAAGAATAATCCAAGCTAAGAACCGCTTATCTCTTCAAAACGCTATTGATGGTAAATTTTTTTTGAATTTTGGAGTTCTTGTCTCCATAAACGTTTGATAGTTTTGAAGCATATTACCCTTTCGAAAGTGCATAAATGTTATGCTCAACTAAACTAATTAAGTCTAAAATTAATAATTGATATTATATATTAATGCCTTATTTTGCTTTGTAATTTTTTACACAATAAGTGCTAAAAAACTGCAAAAATTAGCCGTAAAATGATTTTTAAAAATTAATTTGAAAGCAAAAAAGTTGTAAGTTTTAAGTTACAAGGAAAAAGTTTTTTACTTAATGTCAAAATCGAGCAAAAAAATTGTTGTTTAAACAAAAAAATGGACCACTTTAAAACAAATTATTTCTTTTTCTTTTTAACTTGATTTTGCAAATATCACTATGTTAAAGACATATACAAAAAAATAATTAGACTATTACGAAAATGTTAATTTATTAAATTACATTTAAAGTTACAGCAAATTTAAAAAACCAAACAACACAATTTAGTTGCTTGGTTAGTAATTACAAAATATTTAATTGCATTTGGTTGGTTTGATCTAAATTTTCAAAAACATTCATTTCTTCAAGTTTTTTAATCAATGATGAATTTGTTAAAGTTCGTTTAGTGAAATCTTCAATTGACTTAAATGGTTTTTCTTCGCGTGCTTTGACAATTGAATTTGCCACTGCTTCACCAAGTTGTTTAACAGCATTAAAAGGCGGGATTAAGCAACCACGTTGATGGTCTACTTTTCAAGTTACAGCTTCTGAATTTGTTAAGGAAACATTGTCAATGTAATATCCTCTCGCGTAAAGTTCTTGACAAATTTCAAAAATTGGTAATAACTTTTCATCAGTGGTACTAATTGAACGATTTTGCTCATCCCGTTTAATTTGGTGTAATTTCATTTTTGCCTTGGTGCCGAACTTCATATCAACCATATTGTCCAAATCAAGTACATCAGTCCGAATTGAAAAGTACACAGCATAAAATTCAAGCGGGAAATAAAGTTTGTAATAAGCCGTTCACCAAGCCATTTGAGCATATGCTACCGCATGGGCTTTAGGGAACATGTACTGAATTTTTTTCATACTTTCAATTTGTCATTGCGGTACATTATGTTTTACAAGCAATGCTTCATCTTCAGCACTAAGCGTTTTCTTAGCATGCCGCACTTTTTCCATAATTTCAAACGCCTGTGAACGCGGTACATTTAAAGCCATTAACTTTACCAAAATATCATCACGACAACTCACAACATCACTAAGTGTTAGGTTATTTTTTAAAATTAAATCTTCCGCGTTGTTTAGTCACACATTAGTTCCATGCGACAAACCACAAAGCGAAACAAGATCAGCAAATGATTTTGGTGCAGCAACAGTTAAGATTTTTCGAACAAACTTGGTGCCATATTCAGGTAGTCCCAAAGCACCAGTTGGTTCATTGTCAATTTGTTCCGATTTAATCCCCATTGGTTCTGGTGAACAGAATAACTTAATAACATCAGGATCATCATAAGGAATCTGCGCAGTTTTAAACTTGGTCATTGTTTCCAGCATCTTGAAAATGGTTGGATTATCATGTCCTAAGATATCAAGTTTCAATAAATTGTCATGAATTGCCTTGTAGTCAAAGTGAGTTGTTTTTCAAGTTGACTCAGTTTCACCTGCTGGGAAATTGAGTGGTGTAAAATCGTAAATTTCTTTTTCCTTTGGAATAATGATAATGCCGCCGGCGTGTTGGGAAGTCGTCCGCTTAATACCTTCGATTTGTTTGGCTAAATAATTAACAAACAATTCATCAGCGTGTTCACCAGTTTCTTCCATAAATGCTTTAACATAGCCATATGCTGTTTTCGAAGCAACTGTTGAAATTGTTCCAGCTCTAAACGTGTTGAATTCGCCAAACAAATTACGTACTTCCTGATGAATTTCACCTTGCACATCACCTGAAAAGTTAAGGTCAATGTCAGGTACTTTTTCTGCGTTAAACCCTAGAAATGTTTCAAAAGGAATCAATTGCCCATCACGATGCATTAAGACGTTACAGTTCGGGCAGTTACGTTTTGGTAAATCAAAACCTGAGGTAATTTTCGGCAAATTAGCTAATTCAAACAACTTACACTTTTGACAAATATAATGAGGCGGTAAAGGGTTGATAATACTAATATCACTTAAAAAAGCAACAAACGAGGAACCAACTGAACCACGTGAACCAACGATGTAACCACGGTCAGTTGACATTTTAATAAGAACGTGACTAATTCAATAAATCACCGAGTAACCAAATTTAATGATTGGTTCAATTTCACTTTCAATTCGTTGTTCAATGAATTCTGGTAATTTTTCGCCATAAAGTTTGTGTGCATTTTCGTAAACTAACGCACGCAACTTGTGGTCTGAATCATCAAATTCAGGTTTAAAAAGACCTTTTTTGATAACCTCAACTTCTTCACACAGGTCAGCAATTTTGTGTGTGTTTGTAATTACAATTTCTTCAATTAAAGCTTCATCCTGCAAAAAAGCAAATTGTGTAAGCATTTCTTCTGTAGTGAAAAAGTGCTGTTGTGGAATTTTTAACTCATTTTGTTTTGCTTTTTCAAAGTTAAATAAATAGTGTCTTGAGTTAGCGATACCTTTTGCATAGACAACTATTTTATAGATATATTGGTCGAATGGATTCAAGTATTTTACATCGCCAATTGCCACCACAAGTTTGCCTTTTTGTTTTGCTGTGAGAATGATGTCTTTCAGTGTTGAATGAACTTGATCTCAAGTCAAATCTCCATATTCAACAAAATGTTTAAACACCGCAGGTGCAGGCACTTCTATGTAATCAAAACGATCTAAAATCGCTTCAAAAGTGTCTTGCGATCCATAAAAATATTCTTCAAGCAGCCTACCGCGTAAAGCGCCTGAACCAATCAAAAGATTTTTTGTTTCTTGAAGATCATCTCAAAATAATTTAGCTGAATCTCAATATTGATCTGTTAATGCTTTGCTTACTAATTTAAATTGTTCTTTGAGTCCTTCATTATTTTTGCAAAGTGTACTTACTTCAAAACCACGTTCTTTTTTTCAAGCATCCTGTGAAACTAACTTAGCTAATTGATCAAGTGTAGTAATTCCTTTTTCTTCTAAAATACCAACCAATTTTACTCACACATTAGCTAAAACGTTGGCGTCATAATCAGCCCGGTGAGCTACTTCGGCTTGATATTCAACATCAAGTCTTTTCGCTAAGGCATTCAAATTGTGGCGTTTGTCATTTGGAAACAAAATTCCAGAAACTTTCAATGTGTCAATAATTGTAAATTCGGGAAAAGGTTTCTTGTACTCCAAACATTTTTGTTTTATGTAATAGTAGTCAAATTTTGCGTTGTGGGCGATAGCAATTTTGCCATTCAAATTGTCATAAATTTCATCAAATGCTTTGTCAATTGTAAGTCCGCTCAAAACATCTTCTTGCTTAATACCGGTAAGATTAGTTGTAAAAACTGATAACGGTTCTTTAGCTTGAATAAAAAATTGGTTTAGTTTTTCAATTTTCAAATTGTTTTTAATATCAGCTCACCCATACTCAATAATTTCACCAAATCTAGCATATAAGGAAGTGGTTTCAATGTCAAAAGCAACATAGGCAAGCTCACGCAAAGTTGTTTTTTCAAACTTTCTAGCACCCCAAACAGCTTCATGGCCACGTTCAATTGTGGTAAAAGATGTTCCCATCAATGGTTTTACACCTAGTTTTTTTGCTGTTGTGTAAAACTTAGGATAACCTTGGCAACCATCCAAGTCCATAATGGCAACTGCTGGCATCTTAAATTCAGCCGCTTTCTTAATAATATCCTCAGGGTCGATTAACGCGTCCATTGTGCTCATTTTGGAACTTACATGTAATTCGATTCTTTTTCTTTCCGGAGGCATATTGTCCATTGGTCGAATGTTGGGGGTTTCAAATTCACTAAAAGAATCACCATAAATAATTCTTTGTTCATTGTATTGACGAACTTTAATAGCAAGTTTGCCTTTGACAGAAATTCAATTACCTATTCGTAAAGTTTTTTGCTCAGTTTCGGTTAAAGCTTCTGATAAAAATAATTGAATTTGTACGGCATTTTGAAAATCAGTCAAAGAAATAATGTATAAATGATTCTTACCTGAAGAGTTATTAAGTTTTTTGTATTCAAAGTCAAAGATTTCACCTACAACTTGCACAGGCGATTTATCTTCTAATTCTCAAATTTGTTTCAAATTAATTTCTTGGTAAGCAATGTTATCTCAACGCTTTTTAGTAAAAGTTGGCGAAGAATATTTATCTTTTGCAGCAGATTTTACTTGCGCATTTCTTTGCTGTTGACTAAGAACTTTAACTGCGGCTTCGTTAGAAATTGTGTTGGCTGGTGTTTCATACTCAGCTTCGCCAGATTCAGTGGCTATCATTTCAACTCTAAGTATTAAATTTACAAATCCGCAATTATGTAACTCACTTTCTAATTTATCGGTTACAGCTATAGTGTCATTAACTAAATTTTGATCAGCAACTTTAAAGATCATACTGAATTTATCAGCATTTTTTTCTAGTAAAACAAGTGGTCTACTACTTAAGAGTACCTTTCATTTAAAAAAACTTTTGGTCTCAATTATATTTTGTAAGTAGTCGCCGATAAGAGCTTTTTGATAGAGTTTTTCGTCAAATTCATACTTAACCGAAATATCAACTGCTGTGGAAGTGGAAAAAGTATTTCTGAAATGTATAAACTCATCAAAATGCATTTTGTCACAAATTTTAATCTTTGCGAAAAGAGATTGATCTGGATGCATTTCAAGTTGCGTAATTTCAGTATTTGGGAACATTTCATTCAAGTTAGTATTTAAATGACGACAAAGTTTTTGAAAACGTTGTTGTCTTGTTTTTTGGTCTGCTGATGCAGCAATGTTTGGCTGTTCACTTGTAGTTTTTTCACCAATAGTAAGTGAAGTTTGTGCATCTTTTTCCATCAGAACTCCCCCTCATAAACTCTATAAAAAAGAAATTTCTTTATAAATTTTAAAGAAATAATTTTGAATAAAAAACTTTTTTGAAATTTAAAAATAAAGTTAAATTTATTTTTACTTTAGCACTATATTATAGCGTTATTAGCAAAATAAAAGTGCCACACGAGCACTTTTATGTTATTAGTGATTTAGTAATTGTTTCACATAACGAGCAATAACAATTTCTTCATTGGTTCTTACTTTGTAAACTGGAATTTTTGAATCAGCAGTTGAAATCAACTTGAAGTCATCATATTTTGCTAAGTTTGCTTCTTGATCTAATTCAAAGTTAAATAAACTTAAACCATCAATTACTCTTTGACGAATAATTTCATCATTTTCACCAATACCAGCAGTGAAGATTAAAGCATCTGGTTTACCAACTTTATTAAGGTACATTGCTACGTAATCAACGATTCTAGCTACAAAGATATCAAGCGCAAGTTTAGCATCAGGATTAGTGTCATACACAGCGTGTAAATCACGTACATCATTACTTACACCACTCACACCTAACAAACCAGATTTTTTCACTAACATGTTGAAAACTTCGTCTTGGCTTTGTCCTTCAATTCTAGTTAAGTAATCAGTAATACCAGGATCAATACCACCACATCTTGTTCCCATTGGCAACCCGTCAAATGAGCTAAATCCAACTGTAACATCAACTGATTCGCCGTTTTTAACAGCACAAATTGAACTACCAGAACCAAGGTGGGCTACAACTACATTTGGTTTAGGAACGCTTAAAATTTCTTTTGCTTTTTCCGCAATGTAATTGTGACTTAAACCATGGTAACCAAACTTTTTAATATTAAATTTAGCTGCTCATTTTTTGTTGATTGGGAAAGTGGCATTCACAGTTGGAATTGTGGTGTGGAAAGCAGTATCTTGTGCAATGATTTTCACTACTTCTGGCAAGTGTACTTCAAAACCAGCGATCGCAGCTAAAGTTGCTGGCGCGTGTAAAGGAATAAATTTTGCTGCTTCTTCAATGCCTTTTTTAACTTCAGGACTATAAACTACAGGTGAAAGAAAATCGTGGCCTGAATATGGAGTACGGAAACCAATTGCACTAATATCATCGAGTGAATCAATTAGTTTAAGTTCTTTTCAAGAAGTAAGTAATTCTTGCACAGCCACAGTGTGGTTTGGTAAAACTACTTCTTTTTCGAATTTTTGACCATTACCATACTTAATAATCACTTTACCCATTGGTTCGGTAATTCGTTCGCACAAACCATTAGCAAAGAGTTCAAGTTGGTCGTATGAATAGAAAGCTCACTTAAGTGATGAACTTCCAGCATTTACAACTAATATTTTTTTCATAGACTCCTATCTGATAGATTGATTCGTAAAATTAAATTAATTTTGTGAATGGGAATTTTTATTTAAATTCGTATGCTTTAAGGATGGTAATTGAAGTCACATCGATGACATCTTGTACTTTTGCACCACGACTAAAATCGTTGATTGCACCATTAACACCTTGCATAATTGCACCAACAGCACCGTATTGACCTAACCTTTGTGCAATCTTGCAACCAATGTTGCAGCTTTCCAAGTTAGGAAAGACATACACACCAAGTTCTTGTTGTGGCGCGCTTGGGAATTTGTGTTTTCTCACGCCTAAGTCATAAGCTGAGTCAAATTGCATTTCGCCTGGAATAATGTTCAAACCTTTTTCTTGAGCAAGTGCAACTGCTTGTCTAACTAAGTCTGGGTTTTCGCCTGAACCTGAACCATTGGTTGAGTAAGTAAGAAAACCGGCAAGGTCGTTCATATTCATCGTTTTAGCAAATTCGATTGCGTTGTTTGCAATATCAACTAATTGTTCAGCGGATGGTTTTTGTACAGTTGAAGGGTCAGTGAAAATAAGTTTTTCATCTTCCTTGTGCATCACAATTACACTTGAAATGGTTTTCACACCTGGTTTTGGACCAATACATTTAAAGGCAGCTCTTAAAATGTCTGCAGTTGAATAAATTAAACCACCCACAGCTGCGTCGATTTCTTTAGTTCTAATCATCATCGCACCAAAGTATGGACGTTGGTCAAGGTTTTTACGGCAAGTCGCAAGGTCTTCCTTACCTTTTCTAATTTCAACTAATTTAGCTGCATATTCGTCTTTTTTTGCAGCTAATTCACTCATCACAAGGTACTCTAAACCATTATTTAACACTTGGTCTTTAGTTTCAACTAAAAGTACAGGACGTGCTAATTTTTCTTGTTGTAAATATAAAGCAGCTTCTTTTGAACGTTCATCATCACCATCGATGAAAAGCACTGATAAAACTTGTTCTTGGGCTTTGGCTCTTAACATTTCGTTAATGTGTAAACTAAACTTTGAAATACTCATAAATGTTTCTCCTTCTTTGAGTCAAATTTAACAAGAAATCTTGAATCTTCAAAATATGAAAAATTATATATGTATGTGTTTTGTTTCCCGTTTTTTATTCTAATTTTGCGGTAAAAAGGGCAAAAATTGTGATAATTTGTGTGAAAAAAATGGTTCTCTGCGTAATTTTGAAACCAGCATACAAAGTAGCACGAGAGCAACCTTTTAGTTTTTCGTAAAAATATGAAAAACTCGAACAAAAAAGTCAATAAAACATTAGTTTTAAACTCTCTACTTTATAATATAAGTGCATATTAATGACAAACATTACTTTATGACATTATGTGCAAATTCTTATAATATATTATAAAAAGGAGAGATGAATGTCATTCAAATACATCCAAGCTGGCAAAGTTATGTCAGATCCAAAAGAAATGATTCGTTTTCTTGATGTTGATGGTAATTTAATTAACAAAGATTACAACCCATCAGATGCAGAAAAGAAAGAATTGTTAGATTTGTACAAAATAATGATTAGAGCTCGTCAATGAGACCTTTATGCATTAACACTTCAAAAAACTGGACGTTTAGGAACATTTGCACCTAACTTAGGTGAAGAAGCTTGTTTATCAGCTTTAGGTTACTTCCTTAAGAAAGATGACTGATTTGTACCTCACTACCGTGTACTTGCTGCACAATTAGCTCGTGGTATTTCAGAAGAAAATGTATTCCTTTACTGAAGAGGATCAGAACTTGGTTCAAAATTTGCGAAAGAACTTAACACACTTCCAATGCAAGTTGTTATTGGTTCACAAATTTCAATTGCTGCTGGTGTTGCATACGCACTTAAACTTAAAAACGGTGTACACAACCAATCAATCGCTTTAGCAACAGTAGGTAACGGTGGAACCAACGAAGGTGAATTCCACGAAGGTCTTAACCTTGCATCAGTACGTAACTTACCATTTGTTTTAGCTGCAATTAACAACCAATGAGCTATCTCAGTTCCAGAACACAACAGTTACAAAGTGCTTACACTTTCACAACGTGCTCACTCATACGACATTCCAGGTATCCGTGTAGACGGTAACGACTTACTTGCTTGTTCAGCTGCTGTTAAAGAAGCTTACCAATGAGCAAGAGAAGGACATGGTCCTGTTCTTATCGAATTCGTAACATGACGTCAAGGTCAACACACCACTAGTGACGACCCTCGTGTATATCGTTCAAGAGAAGAAGAAGAAAGACACGAAAGATGAGAACCAATGCACCGTATCGAAAAATTCTTATTCGACAACGGTCTTTTAACTGAAGAAGTTAAAGAAAAATTAGCTGAAGACGCTGCTGCTGAAGCACGTGCTGCTTACGACGCATCAACACTCACCCTTGCTAAAGAAGGTTTTGAACACGTTTACGACTACACCTACGCTGTATTGCCTGAAGAATTAGTAGCTCAAAAAGAAGCTAACAGAAGATTTTTAAAAAAATAATTTAAGTAATTAGTTAAAAATAAAAATCTTTTAGCTAATAATGATACTTACTTAATCAAAGGAGAAAATATGTCAAACGAAAAAATTTCAGTAAATAACATAGGTGCAGTTACCAACGCACTTGATGTGATGCTTGAAAGAAACAAAAATGTTGTAGTTTATGGTGAAGACGTTGGTTTCGAAGGTGGTGTGTTCCGTGCAACACAAGGCTTACAAGCTAAATACGGTTCAGAAAGAGTTTGAGACTCACCAATTACCGAAGGTGCAATTGCTGGTTCAGCTATCGGTGCAGCTATCGCTGGTTTAGTACCTGTTGTTGAAATGCAATTCTCAGGTTTCTCATTCTTAGCTATGTCACAAATGTTTGCTAACGCTGCACGTATGAGAAAAAGATCAAGAGGTAACTATGGTGTACCTATGGTTCTTAGAATGCCATGTGGTGGTGGTGTAAAGGCTCTTGAACACCACTCAGAGTCAATCGAAGCTCTTTTTGCACACATTCCAGGACTTAAGGTTGTTATGCCTGCAACTCCTTACGACACCAAAGGTCTTTTAATCGCTGCAATCGAAGACCCAGATCCAGTTGTATTCCTTGAACACAAGCGTGACTACCGTGCTTTCAAACAAGAAATTCCTGCTGGTTACTACACTGTAGAAATTGGTAAAGCAAGCGTTGTTGTGCCAGGTGAAGACTTAACAGTTGTAACTTACGGTCACATGGTTCACGAAACTTTAGCTGCGCTTAAGTTACTTGAAGAACAAGGTAAAGAATACTCAGTTGAAGTGATCGACCTTAGAACTCTTAAACCACTTGACACCAAGACCATTGTTGACTCAGTGAAGAAGACAGGTCGTGTGTTAGTAGTAACAGAAGCTGTACAATCAGGCTCAATCGCTGGTGAAGTACTTGCACGTGTAAACGAACACTGCTTTGACGACTTACTTTCAGCACCACGTCGTTTAACAGCTCCTGACGTAACAATTCCTCTTCCAGCTCTTGAACCATTATTTATGGTTGACAAGGATAAAATTGCTACTGTTATCGATGAAATCTTAGCAGACTAATCATTCATTTCTGTTATTAATATAATCTTAACTTTTATAATGAATAATAGATTAAGCTACCGGTGGGGGTAGCTTTTTCTTTGCTGTGAGGGTGCTTTAAAATTTAAAAGGAGAGTTTGCTCACTTGCGCACATTAAAATTACAAATCATTCTATCACATAGTTTGCTATGTAAAGTAAAGAGCATAATTTTAAGGACGTTTGATTATTGTGCACCAATTTTGTTACAAGGATGTTGCAACTAATTTAGTTTCACAAAAGAACCAACGCACAGTTAACTTTTAATGCTATGTTGTAGTCTTCAATTGCAAAGAATGAAAGTTAAAAGTTTTACGCAGTTCAACATTTACAAAGTTAGTGTTTCTATTTTGTTTCATTTAGCAAGTGAGGTTTGATGCGCTTTTAAAATAAAAGTTAGATAAAAAAACACAAGCCCGAAAACTTGTGTTTTTAGTTTTACAGCAATTACAACACTTGGTCACAATTTTAGTTTAATGACATACTTACGTCTTGTCTTTCTTTTGACGCTGCTAAGAAAAGAGGTACAGTGGTGTATTTTTTCTTTCAAGCAACATAGTTAGTTGGGAAAGTTGAAAGTTGAATGTTAAATTCGTTAGCGTGGGTATTGTACAATCTTCTTGAAGCAGCAATTTCTGATTCTAAGTAGCTTGCTTGTTCCATTAAGTCTCTGGTAATGCTTGAAGCTTTTAATTCTGGATAGTTTTCGTGTACAGCAAGTAAACGTGAAAGTAATCCATTCATACCAGCTTCTAATTCGTTACGTAATTGACCAGCTTCACTTGAACTAAGATTTCCGCTGCTAAGTTGGCCAGCCATTGAACGGAATTTAGCAACATTAGTCATAATGTCTTTTTCGTGTGCAAAGTAACTTCTACCAGCATCCACTAATTTTGAAAGTGTACCGAAACGTTTGCTAAGTTGCACGTCAATTGAAGAAGCAGCACTGTTAATTTGGTTTTGTTGTTTTAACAACACATTGACAGTCTTAAAGACCATGTGGTGAAGTCAGTAAATACCTAAAGTAAGCACCGACAAAATCACAAACATTACTTTTTGTGCTTTTGAAATTTCGGCACCACGAGTTCCAGTCGCAGCAACTGGGTTGTAGCCTAATTTTTGTTCTTCGGTGAGGTTGTTGGCATTATTTGGTGATAAAAAATTGCCCATAAATTTTCCTTTCCAAAAGTTAGTTCTTTTCAGAATTAGTGAGAGAACTATAAATTAATATATAAATTTTAATAGTTTTTTAGTTTCTGGTGACAAAAAACATAGCATTTTCCACTTCTTAGTAATTCTTTGCAAAATTTAGTGAAGCAGTATTTGCTATGTTGTAGTTTCTTAATTATGTTAATTAATTATGCTAATTGTTGTGCATTTTAGAATTTAACTTGTGCTAGGTTTTGCATTTGCACAGTTTTATGTTTAGTTCAGAAATAAACAATCACTTTATAAATTTCGTTGTAAATTGTCAAGGTGAGCGCGAGAGTTAAACCAATCGCTAAAATCAATGGGTAGTAATACACGTTATCAACCATCCGGAAGACACTCGAAAGGTTTGGTACCAACACCACAAGTAAGACACTAAAGACTGAAGTACCTGCGGCAACAAACACGATTCAGTTTTTTTTCAAGTTGGTTCAACTAAAGATTGTTTTGGTACTCATTAAGTTAATGCTATTAAGTGAAGCGCCAATGCCAAGGGTGAGAAACGCGGCTGTTGAAGCAACTTTGAGAAATTCAAGACCTGTTAAGTTTAGTTGTGCAGCATAAACGCCGCCAAGACCGTAAGCTAACAAGGTGAAAAATGATAACACACAACCTTGGGCGAGCAAGTTATAACCCATACCCCGCGCAAAAATACTTTCTTTCTTCGAATAAGGACTGCGGTTCATCACGTCTTTGTCTGAATCAATTAAACCAAGTGCGATGGCTGGTAAGCCATGAGTTAAGAGGTTAATTCATAAAAGTTGTGAAGCTGAAAAGATGTAAAAACCATCTGAGCCTATTCTTTCTTTAAAGGCTAAGTAGAAGGCAATTAAACCAACTAACATAACTAATACTTCTGATAATGAAGAAATGAGCAAGTTTAAAATCACAATTTTGATTTTGTCAAAAATCATCCGTCCATTTTTAATTGAGTTGACAATAGTATTAAAGTTATCATCAACTAAAACTAAGTCGGCTGCTTGTTTAGACACATCTGTACCAGTAATTCCCATCGCACAACCAATATCGCTAGCTTTCAATGCAGGAGCGTCGTTGACACCATCACCAGTCATAGCCACTACTTTTTCGTGACTTTGTCAAGCATTGACAATTCTTAGTTTGTCGCTTGGGTTCACACGAGCATACACGCTAATAAGGTGAACTTTGCTAGCGAGTTCAATGTCACTCATCCGCGCTAATTCTTCCCCACTGACTGTTAAATCACCTTCTTTTCAAATACCAAGATCTTTGGCGATAGCTTGAGCTGTGTGAATGTGGTCACCAGTAATCATTACAGTTTTCACGCCCGCTTTTTGCGCAACAGCAATGCTTTTGGCCACATTGGCACGTGGTGGGTCAATCATTGCAATCAGACCAACAAAAGTAAGATCTTGCTCGTCGTCGTAACTAAGTTTTGTAGCAGTAGTTTCACGCGTAGCCACTGCGAGCACACGGTAAGACTTTTGTCCAAAGTCGCGATTAATTTGTTCTAGTTGTGCGCTCTCAAGGTTTTTACATCTAGCTAAAACCACATCTGGAGCGCCTTTAACAATGATCAAGTTTGATTTTGGATCAGTATCGGCAGTGTGGTTTTCTTTTTCCACTAACACTGACATTAATTTCCGATCACTATCAAAAGTTAAGGTGTCTAAAATTGGAGTTTTGGCTAGTAATGATTCTTTGTAGATACCTAAGCCATAGGCATATCAAAGTAATCCAGTTTCGGTCGGGTCGCCAATTTCTTTAAAAGTATTTGTGTTTTGGTCATAACTAATAGAAGCATCGTTGCACA
The DNA here is from genome assembly GCF_900660705.1 of Mycoplasmopsis columbinasalis. Taxonomy (NCBI): domain Bacteria; kingdom Bacillati; phylum Mycoplasmatota; order Mycoplasmoidales; family Metamycoplasmataceae; genus Mycoplasmopsis; species Mycoplasmopsis columbinasalis. The sequence goes on along the minus strand of NZ_LR215043.1, from coordinate 654,447 downwards.
AAGTTAAATAGGTAGCCAAAATGTGAAAATCACGATCAGCTGCACTGCCTGTTGTTTTACTAAGTAATTTATTGTTGATGTAACCATCCACAACAGTCATTTTGTTTTCAGTAAGTGTACCTGTTTTGTCACTGCAAATGACGTTGACTGAACCTAAAGTTTCCACGGCTAAAAGGTTTTTGACTAAACCATTTTGTTTAGAAATTTTACTTACACCAATACTTAGTAAAACAGTTGTAAAAGTAATTAAGCCTTCAGGAATTGCAGCCACAGCTAAACTAATTGCCGTGACAGCACTCGAGGTATAAACATCTGGATTGCTTCAAGTGTTAAGCACAATATTATTTAAAAGAATATAAATAATAAAACTTATAAATAGCAACACAATACCTGATCAGCCAAAAATTTTGCTTAGTTTATTAAGTTTAAGTTGTAAAGGAGTCAAGGTTTTGTTTTGGCTTTGAATCATAGCGTTGATTTTGCCAAGTTCAGTCCGAGTGCCAGTTTCTTCAACTAAAACTTCAGCCTTACCGTTTGTTACATAAGTTCCCGAAAATACTAAGTGCGTATTTTGCGCAAGTACTTCATTTTTTGGTGCATCAAAGTTAGCTTTTTTATCTACGGCCACTGATTCACCTGTGAGCGAAGATTCAATTACGCGTAAATTGAAAGCATCAATGAGTCGCCCGTCAGCACTAATTACATCACCAGCATTAAGTAACATCACGTCACCTGGTACCAGTTGTGTCGCAGGAATTTTAATAATTTCTCCATTCCGTCGCACAGTGGCATTGGTTTCGTTCATTGCTGCCAGGGCTCGCACAGCTTGGTCGCTTTTTACTTCCTGGTAGGCACCCAAAGCACTATTGAGTGCAATTACTAAAAAGATGATTCCCGGTTCAACATATGACACAATAATCTCTGTTGTGGTGCGAGTAGAACTATGAACGTGTTCGAAGATGGCAAGTCCCAAACTCACAAAAGCCGCAATCACAAGTAAAATCACCATTGGGTCAAGAAATTGTTTGAAAAATGAACCAATTCAACTTACTTTTTTAGGTTTAACTAAGGTGTTTTCACCAAATTCAATTAATTTATCTTCAACTTGAGCCGAAGTTAAACCGGTTTTAAAGTCAGTCATAAAACTCCTTTCTGTGCAAAACTAAGCAACAAGACTAGCTAAGTAATTTTGCTCCACTTACACTATTGAGCAAATTGTGCACGAAATTTTAACACAAAACAAAAAAGATATAAAAAAATGGCGGAACAGAGAGGATTTGAACCTCCGCGGGAGTTGCCTCCCCTACAGTCTTAGCAGGACCGCCTCTTCGACCACTTGAGTACTGTTCCACGGTTTCATAATTATAACTTAAAGTTGTTTTTTCAAAAAGAAAAACAAAATTGCTGAGTACTCCGTTTTGATAACAGAAACAAACACAATTGCAAAGTAAAACTGCTTGTTTAACAAGCAGTTTTAAGGTTTAAATTATAAAGTTTGTAAATATTTAAGAATTTCGTTTTTAGTAGTTTGCGCGTCTTTAGAAGCGTCAAAAGTGTGTAATTGTTGTGTTTGTTTGTAATAGTTTAAAAGCGGTTGTGTTTGTTCGTGGTAAACCTTTTGCCGCACAATGATATTTTCTTTTGAATCATCTTTGCGCGTTGCTAATAACGCGTCGCAATTATCACAGTGGTCACCTTTTTGTGATGGCATTGAATAAATATTGAAACTTTTACCACATTGTGGACAAAAACGCCTGCCACCTAACCTTTGCAAAATAATTTCTTCACTAGTGGTAAGTTCAATTACTTGATAGTTAAAACCACTAATGTTATTGAGAAAATTAACTTGTTCAAGTGTTCGCGGATAACCATCCAAAATTACGCGTTGGTTTGCCGCCATTAAAGTATTTAATTTTTTCCGTACCATTTCGTTAGTTACTGAATCTGGTACATACAAACCATTGTCAACATATTCACGGGCTTTACGACCTAATTCGCTGTTAGCAGCCATTTCTTCACGAAAAATGTTACCAGTTGACACGTGAACTAAGTTTTGTTCGCTTGCGAGCAAAGCTGCCACAGTGCCTTTGCCCACTCCCGGAGGCCCCATAAAAACTAAGTTAGGTAAGGGTGTTTTTACACAATTGCAAGGTGTGTCGTTAGTTGTATTTTTTTGAGAACGACAAGCAGAAACTATCATAATAAACCATCTCCATCTTTACTTTCTGAACCTTTTTTGGCAAAAGGATCAGGTTTGCTAAGTTTGTCAGCAGCTTTGTTTGAAAGTACTTTTTGCTTTGATAAACGTGAACTTTTAATTCTAGCTTTGTACTGTAAGATTGTTTCAATTGATACAGTTACCAAAATCATCATTCCAGTACCACCAAAAGAAATAATAGTTGGGAAGTCAAGGAGAATAATTTGCAAGTATTGCATTGAAGCAAGAATTATAAGGTAGAAAGCACTAAAAGTACATAATCTTAAAACTACACCAAATAAATAATTTTCTGTTTCTTCACCAGGTTTAATTCCTGGAATAAAGGTTGAATTTTTAGCAAAGTCTTCAGCAATACGATCAATTCTCGATTGTTGGAGACCCATCAAGTAACTAAAGAAGAATGTAATTACCACTAAAAGTGAAAGGCCAAGCGCACTGGTGAAACTTAGATTTTTCTCCATTCAAACTTTGGCTAAATTAGTCTCAGGTAAGATACGAGCAATCATTAAAGGTAATGATAAGAGCATTGTCGAGAAGATAATTGGCATAATGCCACCAGGGTTAAGTTTGATTGGTAATTTACCCATTTCATTGACGTTTTTGCTCCGTCCAGCACCGATTTGTTGAATTGGAATGTGACGTTCAGCATTATAAACTAGTGCTATAACAAAAATTACTAGTAAATAAACGAAAATGTAAGTTAAGAATTTAAGGGCACCAACAAAGGTAGAAGTTCTACCACCATCACCGACAAAGTAACTAAATGCTCCTCTGAATTGAGCTGGTAATTGGAAGGCGATTCCCACAAAAATTAATAGTGAAGTACCATTTCCAATTCCTTTGTTTGTAATTTGTTCCGCAAGGTAAAGCGAGAATAATGAACCACCCATTAAAATTAATGGTAAAAGGAAGTAAGAAGTTAAGCCAGTTAAGGCACTATTATTTGCAAGCGGCACAAATTCAATAAATGGATTTTGTCCGGCCGAAAGCGATGTTGTAAGCAAAATTGCTTGTGGATAAGCAATTAATAAAGTTAAGAATCTCGTAATTATGTTGAGTTTCCTACGACCATGTGGTCCACTTTGTGTGAGTTTATGAACTGCTGGGAATGCTCTTGTTTGTAGCAGCGACATAATCAAAGAGGCATTAATGAAAGGACTAATTCCTAGAGCCATTAGTGAAAAGTTTCTAAGTCCACCACCACCAACAAGGTTCAAAGTGTTTAAGAAAGTATCATTATCAACTACATCAGCGGTTTTAATTATTACGAAGGGAGCTGTAATTGTAGTTGCTAGAATGTAAAGAATTAACAATGTGGCTGTAAAAATGGTCTTTTTAGTGATTTCTTTGTTCGCTCAAAAGTTCGTTCATTTTTGTCGAAATCAGTAAAAAGCTTTAACAAAACTAATTTTTTTCATAGCCCCTTTCCATGTGTACATAAATATTTGTTAATTATATATTAATACTAAATTCAATATCTAATTTTAGGTTTCAAGATGTGTCTTTACTATTCGACAAAAAAAGAATAAAAAAATTTGTTTTTAGAACTATTTTTTAGTAGCATAGAAAAATTTCGAAGTGCAAAATTTTTATTTAGTTTATTTTTTAGAAAATTTAAAGTTTAGAGCTATAAAATAGACATATTTGTTAACTTTGTGTTAGTAAAAATAAAATTTTTTTCAAAATAAAACTTACCACAAAATTTAGTTAAATTCGAAACTTTACACGTGTGATAATTTTTTCATAGTTTTTGTGTTTTATTTTTTTGTTTTAAATTTTTTGTTTTACTATTTTTCGTATGAACCATAAAAAATTAGTTATTGTCGAGTCACCAAATAAAGTGCAGACAATTAAAAAATACCTTGGTAAAGGTTATGATGTTGAAGCCTCTGTTGGGCACATTATGGTGCTAGCAAAGTCAGGTGTAATGAAACTTGGAATCGATCTTGAAAAGTGAGAACCAAGATATATTATTGATAAAACAAAACAAAAAATTGTAACTGAACTGAAAAAATTAGCTAAAAACGCTTCTGAAGTTTACATTGCAACTGACCCTGACCGTGAGGGTGAAGCCATTAGCGATCATTTAGTCAAAGAGCTTAATATTGAAGATAAATACAAAAGAATACGTTACAACGAAATTACAAAAGAAGCAATTTTAAAAGCAATTGAACATCCAAAGCAAATAGATCAGGCTTTAGTCGACGCACAAAAAGCACGCCGTATGTTAGATCGTATTATTGGCTTTAGGCTTTCAAATTTGGTTAACACCAAGTTAAAAAATGCGCCAACACATCCCAGTGCCGGTCGTGTGCAGTCAATTGCACTCAAACTAATTGTTGATCGTGAAAAAGAAATTGAAGCTTTTGTGCCGGTGGGTTACAGAAAAGTTACTGCTGTAATTGATAATGAAAATACTGCATCAATTTATATGGAGAACCACCCCAGTGAAGAACGCGATTGAGTCTATCTTGATGAAATTGAAGCAGTTAAAGCGCAACTTAGCAAAATGCCAACCAACCAGATGGTTGTTACTGACATTAAGAATCAAGAACGTAAAGTTACCGCTATCACACCTTTAAAACAAGCCACACTTTATCGTAAGTCACCTTTTAGTTCACTTATTACACAGTCCACAGCCCAAAAACTTTATGAAGGTTTTGGTGACGGTGGTTTAATTAGTTACCCAAGAACTGATAGTACTAGATTAAGCGAAACTTTTGTACAAGAAGCTCAAAAATACATCCAAGCAAAATATGGTAGTGATTTTGTTGCTCAAAACATCAAAGGTGTTGCCGGCGACCAAGATGCTCACGAGGCAATTCGTCCAACTGATATTCACTTGACACCTTTGATGGCCAAAGAAAAATTTGACTTAAATAACTATGAATTCGAAATTTACAAATTAATTTACGAAAACACTTTGCAGGCTTTAATTAAACAACCAATTCGTGCGACTAAAACTTACACCTTTGAAAAACATGATTTAACATTCAAAATGACAATTAGTAGAGTTGTCTTTCCTGGGTACTACGTAGTAAAAGCACCTGAACAAGATTTACTTGATCCTAACTACGAATTGAACCAAATTATTGATGTTGAACGTTTTGTTGTTTCAGAGCACGAAACTAAACCACCAGCACGTTATACTGAAGGTTCGCTAATTGAAAAGTTAGACGAAATCAAAGTTGGTCGCCCATCCACATTTGCTTCCACAGTCAAAATTGTGTTGGATCGCGAGTATGCTGAAAATAAAAATGGTGCGTTGCAGCCAACAGAATTTGGCAAGATGGTACTTGAAAAGTTAATCGAAGGGTTCCCCACCATTATCAATGAAAGTTACACTGCCAAAGTTGAAGAAGATCTAGATAAAATTGCCGAAAACCGTGCGATGGTGCCAGAACTAATGGAAGATTTTTATCAAAAATTTACAAATGCTTACGAGCAAGCACAACAATTAATGCAAAAAAGTGAAGTGCCACTTAACACAATTGATGAACTTTGTCCTGATGATGGTGGTACATTAATGATTAAAAATGGTAAATTTGGTAAATTTATTGGTTGCGCCAACTTTCCAAATTGTAAATTCACTAAAAATGTGCCTAACGCAAAAAAACCTTTTACTAAACGCTTCTTTGACTTTAATACCCCTAAAAATAATGAAAAGATTTAATTAAGCTAGTTTGAATGATTGCTAATGTTTTTCTCTTTAAAAAGTTTTAAAACTCATTCTCATTTTTAGTTCAAAAATAAAACTGCAACTATTGCTAATCTTTATTTTAAAAAACACTGTACTTTTGGAAATTTGTTGCAACCCGCAAGTTTTAAGAACTAACATTAAAAATGGAAGTTAAAACTGGAAATTCACTTGTTCTATTTAATTTAAGTTAAAATATAAAAACCAATTTTTCAATTTTTAAAAGAAGGTTGATATGAAACAAAATTTAGATAAATACATTGCTTCATGTTTTCTTAAAACAACACAAGTTTTAGAAAAATTTAATCCTAATAATGTGATTAAGTTGCAATTTTTCCAAAGACAAAATGATGCCATTCTTAGTGGGATGGACGAAGTTTTAGAATTACTTCAAACACACACTGACACAAGTAAATATAAGATTAAATATTTACCAGAAGGATCAAAAATTGATGCTCTTGAAGTTGTGCTTGAACTCGAAGGTAATTACCAATGATTTGGTAAATACGAAGGAATGATTGACGGTATTTTGTCAAGAATGACCTCACTAGCAACTAATGCTCATCGTTGTGTTAGCGCTGCCAAAGGCAAACCTATTATTTTTATGGGTGACAGGATGGATCACTATTTAATGCAAGAACGTGATGGCAAAGCTGTCAAACTTGGTGGTGTGAACATTATGTCTACTTGAGCGCAAAACCACGAAAGCAATACGAGTCCTTTTGATTCAATTCCACACGCAATGATTCAAAATTTTGGCGGTTCGCTTAAAGACGCAATGCTAGCTTACGCAGCAACTTTTCCAGATGATAAAATTATCGCTTTAATTGACTATCACAACAATGTAGTGGCTCAAGCCAAAGAAGTTTGAGAAGCACTTGGTGACAAACTTTGAGGTGTAAGAATTGACACTTCAAAAAATATGAAAGACCATATGTTTGATAATGTGCCTGACGATATTCAATATTATGGTGTGAATGTCACACAAGTAAAAAACTTACGTAATGCACTCAACAAAATGGGGGCTAAAGACCTAAAAATTGTTGTCTCATCAGGTTTTGATTACAACAAAATTGCAGCTTTTGAAGCTGCGAATACACCAGTTGATTTTTATGGTGTAGGTCAAAGTTTGTTTAAATTAATTTGTTCATTTAGTGCTGATGCTACTGTTTTGAACGGCTTAGCTGAAGCTAAAGAAGGAAGATCATATCGTCCAAATCCAAGGTTAAAGGAATTTAATTAATGAACCAGGTTACGTTAGCTGTTTTTGCGAATTTAGCACTATTTTGTTTAGGATATTTGTTATTTGGTTCACTCAATACCTCAATTATTTTGAGTCACAAGTATCGTAATGATGATATTCGTAACCACTTTAGCAAAAATGCTGGTGCGACAAATAGCCTTCGAGCATATGGCAAAAAATTTGCTCTAACAGTCTTTTTAATTGACTCGTTCAAAACTTCGCTGCCAGTGATAATTTTTGCGACTTTATGTAATCATGTGTTTCCAACTTATGCTCATACTTACAAACTGTTTCCTCAACTAATTGGTTTTGGAACAGTTGTGGGACACTGTTTTCCAATTTACTTTAAATTTAAGGGTGGCAAGGGAGTCGCTTGTGCAACTGGCCTTCTGCTTTCAACTAACATCGTCTTATTTTTAATAGCAGCTGTAACATTTTTTTGTATTGCTTTTACCAAAAAAATGGTTTCACTTGCTTCAATAATGTCAGCTGTCTCAGTGCTTCCCTTTGCTTTGTTTCCTTGAATGGTGCAAGGAGAGTTAGGCTGATGATTGAATGTAAAATTCTATTCACCAGGTTTTCTACCAAATGAACCTTGATGATTTATCAATGGTCTTGTAGTTTTATTAGCGGCAATTTTAGTTATTGTTATGCACCACAGTAACATCAAACGCCTTTTGCAAAAGAAAGAAAAACCACTTAACTTAAAAGAAGTAGGCGTTAAAAACAATAATCAAAACTAATAATTTAATGCACTTGCAAAGAGTGCATTTTTAATTTTAATTTTGCAAATAGCCCTATGACATAGAGACTAATTTAAAATTTAATTTTCTTTTTAAAAGTAAAAATAATCTTTATTTATACAAAATTTCGTAATTGTTAAAATAATAACTATGAGTGAAAAAATGCAACCTTTTGTGAAATGAGTTGGTGGGAAACGACAACTTTTAGACGAACTTGTAAAAAGAATGCCAGCAAATTTTAATAGATATTTTGAACCATTCGTTGGAGGCGGAGCACTATTTTTTAGAGTTTGTCCTAAAGATTTCATCATAAATGACAAAAACTTAGAATTGATTACAACTTATAAATGCTTAACGAATGAAGAGTGCTTTGAGTCATTATGCAAAAACCTTGAATATCATAAGTTAAATCATAGTGAAAAGCATTATTTAGAAGTTAGACATCTGGATAGAGAAAGAAATTTTGAAAGTTTGCCAAATGATGTTAAGGGTGCAAGGCTTATCTATTTAAACAAAAGTTGCTTTAATGGGTTATACAGAGTTAATTCAAAAGGTTATTTTAACGTTCCCTCAGGGAAGAAAAAACAAGTTAATATTGGAAAAACACAGAACCTTGTTAACATTTTTAACTATTTAAAAAGAAAAGAATCACAAATTTTGAATGTTGATTTTGAAGTTGCTATTGCTTCAGCAAAAAGTGGGGATTTTGTATATTTTGATCCTCCTTATGATGCTGATGAAAGTCTGCTTTTTACTTCATACACCAAAGAGGCGTTTGGAAAAAACGAACAAATTAGACTTTCAGAAGTATTTAAAAAACTTAACAAAAAAGGTGTTTTTCTAATGATGAGCAATAGTAACACAAAACTTGTAAATGATTTATATTCGGAATTCAATATTCAAATAGTGCAAGCAAAAAGATTGGTAAGTGCAGACAATAAAGGAAGAAAGAACGTTGAAGAAGTTATCATCACAAATTATTAATATTACAAACATATTTGCGATGATGTTAATTCAAAAATTTTTTTAAAAAATAATTTAGAAATTCTAGCAACAATAAATTTTTCAATACTCAACAATATTACTTGAGTTAAACTGAACTTTACGTCGAATATTTATGTAACACATTTCTTCATTTAACTGAAAAAACTTTCAAACAACAAATAAAGCTTACTAAGTGAATTAATTCTTATTTTTATGAAATTTTTCACTATTAACAAATATATCTTTTGCCAACATATTTTCGTTAAAAAAATACTTTTTTTGTATTTTTAATTTTTGCATTTTTGCACCAAAACTTGAAGATTTGGTGATTTTTCGTGCAATTTTTACATTTAAAATTAATATATAATTCTTACGATTTTAACTCCTCATGAAAGGAAATTTATGAGTACAAACTACGATGCTAAAAAGTATTTGGCTAAGGTACACGCTTGATGAAGAGCAGCAAACTACCTTTCTGTTGGCCAAATGTATTTAAAAAATAATCCGTTATTACAAAGACCTTTAGCTGATGAAGACATCAAAACTTATCCTATTGGTCACTGAGGCACAATTCCTGGACAAAACTTAATTTATGCGCACTTAAACAGGGTGATTAATAAGTATGACTTAACAATGTTTTACATTGAAGGGCCTGGTCACGGTGGTCAAGTGATGATTTCAAACTCATACTTGGATGGTTCATACACTGAACTTTACCCAGAAATCACAAAAGATGTTGCTGGTTTAACTAAATTATTCAAACAATTTTCATTTCCAGGTGGTACTGCTTCGCACGCTGCGCCTGAAACTCCTGGTTCAATTCACGAAGGTGGTGAATTAGGTTACGCCTTATCACACGCTACTGGTGCGATTTTAGACAACCCAGATGTCATTGCTGCAACAGTAATTGGCGATGGTGAAGCTGAAACTGGACCTTTAATGGCGGGTTGATTTGCTTCATCATTCATTAACCCTGTTTCAGATGGTGCTGTGTTGCCAATCTTGCACTTAAACGGCGCTAAAATTTCGAACCCAACAATTTGAGCAAGAAAGAGTAACGATGAAATTACGCAACTTTTAGCTGGTTTAGGTTGAAGTGCAATTTTTGTGGAAGCTGACGCGAATAAACCAGAAGCAATTCACGCTGAAATGGCGGCTGCTTTTGACAAAGCAATTGAAACAATTCAAAAAATTCAAAAGAACGCACGTAAACAACCAGCACACAAGGCCACTCGCCCTGTGTGACCTGCTCTGATTGTGCGTACACCAAAAGGTTGAACTTGTCCACATGAAATTGATGGCAAAGTTTATGAAGGATCATTTCGATCACACCAAGTGCCTTTGGCAGTTTCTTCAGAAAACCCAAGTAAAAAACACTTGTTAAGAGATTGACTTTTAGCTTACAACCCAAGTGAATTATTTAACGAAGATGGTTCATTTAAAGAAGAATTCGCCGAAATTGCGCCACGTGGTAACAAACGAATGGCAATGAGCCCAATTACTAATGGCGGCATTTTACCAAAAGCCTTACACTTACCAACTTGAGAAAATTTTGCTCTTGATGTCAAACCAGGTCAAATCAAAGCTCAAGATATGGCAACTGCTGGTACTTGATTTGCCGAAGTTATCAAAAACAACCCTCGTAACTTTAGAATCTTTGGTCCAGATGAAACTAAGTCAAACCGTTTGTTTGATGTTTTAAAAGTAACACAGCGTCAATTCTTAGAAAAAATCGACCCTGCTTTGGACGAAGATATTGCACCATCAGGTCGTGTGATTGACTCACAATTATCAGAACACCAAGCAGAAGGTTTTCTTGAAGGTTACGTACTCACTGGTCGTCACGGAATGTTTGCTTCGTACGAATCATTCTTACGTGTAGTTGACTCAATGCTTACACAACACATGAAGTGGGTGGCCAAAGCACGTAAAGTACATTGGAGAAAAAATTACCCATCACTTAATGTGATTGCAACTTCAACAGCCTTCCAACAAGACCACAACGGTTACACACATCAAGACCCTGGAATTTTAGGGCACTTAGCTGACAAAAAACCAGAATTAATTCGTGAATACTTACCTGCTGACTCAAACACTTTACTTGCTGTCCTTGACAAAGCCTTCCAAGAACGTGATGTAATTAACTTAATTGTGGCTTCAAAACAACCACGTGAACAATGATTTGATGTGAAAGAAGCAAAAATTTTGGTAAGAGACGGAGCTAAAATTATTCCTTGAGCATCAACTTGCACACTTGACGATGAACCAGATTTAGTGATTGCCGCTTGTGGAACTGAACCAACTTTAGAAACTTTGGCTGCAATTTCATATCTGCACGCAAAGTATCCTGAACTCAAAATTAGATACGTTAACGTTGTGGACTTGCTAAGATTACGTCATCCATCAGTTGACCCACGTGGAATGCAAAACTTTGAATTTGACGCCTTATTCACTAAAGACAAACCGATTGTGTTTGCTTTCCATGGTTATGAAGGTTTAATTCGTGACATTTTCTTCTTAAGAAACAACCACAACTTGTATATTCACGGTTATCGTGAAAATGGTGACATTACCACTTCATTTGATATTCGTTTAATGAGTGAAATGGACAGATTCCACATTGCACAAACAGCTGCTAAAGCTGTTTACGGCGAAAAAGCTCGTTTCTTTATCAACAAATTACAAGAAAAAATCGAGAAACATACTGCTTACATTCACGAACACGGAATCGACATGGATGAAATTAGAAACTGAAAATGAGTGGGTGTAGATAAAATTCCACATAACCCAGAATTTGACGAACCAGAAACCAAATAAAAAGTAAAAACACAAAGCGTCTGAGGACGCTTTTTTTATGACTAAAATTTCCTTTTTCCTTGGTCATAACTAAGTTTGAGTTGCAGAACTGGATTTTGCCAATAGCATTGTGTCATAGAGTTATTTTTGTAACAAGCACCTTAAATTAGAACTCTAGCAACGTTCCTAAACCAACTTCGCTTATTCCTGACTAAAAAAGGAAAAGTTATATAATTCTTCAATGAACAAATTAATACAAAAACCTAAAATTATTTTTATTGATTTAGACGGCACAACCCTTGACAAGAGGGAGAATGGCGAAGTTTCGATTAGTCAAGAAAACATCGATGCTGTCAAAGAATGTACCAAACAAGGAATTGAAGTTGTAGTCTCAACCGGAAGAGGCGACGTACATTTTACTTGAGAACTTAGCAAAAAAATGGGTTTAACAAAAAACATCATTTTTTGAAACGGTAGTAAAGTAGTTAAAAATAACGAAACTATTTTTGCGCGTGCTATTGCACCAACCACAATTCAAAAAATGTTTGATTTAGCAGCCAAAAACGGCATTACCACAATTATCAATTCTAACTACAAACAAAAAAGTTATTCAACTTGTCTTTTTTACAAAGCTGGAATTCTCTTCCGTGGCGCAAGTGCCAAAAAATATAAAGATTTTAAGAACGATGAAGATGTTTTTAAATTAATTTTTTGACACATTAGAGGTGCTAAACTTAAAAAATTTTATGAAGCATTATTAGCAAACTTTTCAAACGAAGTAACAGTTTCTTATGCTGGTGTTAAAAATAATTATTTAGAAGTAACTGCCATAGGTTGCTCAAAAGGCGAGGCAGAAGAATTCTACGCAAAAGCAAGTAACATTGAGATTAAAGATTGTATGCACATCGGCGATTCAATGAACGACCATACTACTTGTGGTGTAGTTGGTAATGTCGTAGCTTTAGCTAACAGCGTGCCAAAGTATAAAGAAGATGCTGATACCATTAGCCCTTATCCTTGCAACACAGGTGGACTTGCTAAGACTTTGAAAAGTTTAGTGTTAGATTAATGCTTGCTTTTATTCGTTTACAATTTAAAATTTATTTTCGACAACTTTCATCTTACGTAGTTCCACTGATTTTTGCTTTTATTTATATTATTTTAAAAATTGCGTTTGTGGCTTTCTTACCTAGCGCTGAAGATGTAATTAAATTGTTTAATACTGAGTGGTTCAACGCTTATCAAGCACTATATTCATTAATTTTATGTGTTTTTTTTATAGCGACAGCAGGTGCAACGGTCTTTTACCGTTATCGAACTGAGGGAATAGAAATTCTCCTTTTTTCCAAACCACTTTCGCGCACAAAAATTTATTATGCAAACATTTTAGTTACTTTTATTTGCAGCGTATTATCCTTACTTATAAGCTTAGTGGGAAACTTGTTTAGTTTTTTAGTAGTACCACAAGTCAAAGAACAAGCTTGAATTGACACTGCAAAATTGTTGGCAGCAAGTTTACTAGCAATAATATTTTTACTTGCCTTTGCTTCTATTGTGCAATTGTTAGTAAGCCTTAAAGTGTTTCAAATGATTATGATCACTATACCTGCAATTGTGCTTTTTGTATTCAGTTTCATTCGCGCTACAGCAATATCATCGGTTTATGTTCAAACCGAAAATGCTGCAGTAATTAATATGTTTGTTTTAACTAACACAAACAATACTGACACTCAAAAGCAAAAAGAAATTTCAGCAGCTAATACAACAAAAAATCTTTCTACACTTAATTTCATTCAAGATAATTCACAGTATTTTAATTTATCTCCAATTTTACCCAACGACAATAATTTCGCTAACGTTAACGAAGCTAAAGAAGCTTGACAGAAATCAGCTTACAAGGTACTCGGTAAATTTAATATTTTTGAGGATTTTTTCAAAATTTATATCCATAATAAAAAAAATATTAAAGAAAGAATTTCAAAGAAAACTTTTGAACCAATTGAATTCATTAATCAAAATGGTGAATTCAACGCTGAAGTCTTAAAAGAATTTGGAATTGACCCCAAAAATGCAAACATTTTTAAAATTTTTAATATTAATTCGCTTAAGCAAAATTACTTTCTAAGTTTTGTTATTAACTTTGATCTGATTAGAAAAACATTAAGTGAGTTAAATAATTTAACTCCTTCCACAACATCTAGAACTTGGGATCTTTTACTTAGATCTTATTCTTTAACTGATCTGTTACTTTCTTATACAAATATTTTGTACTCAATTAATGAACTTTTAGAATTTCAAAGCAGTCAATTTAAACAAGATTTAAGCACAATGTATGACAAAACAAGTTTTAGTTCCTCAGTTACAGTTAACCAACAAACCTACAATGTAGTATCATCGGAAGAATTGTTTAAACTATTAGAGAACTTAGTGAATTCGAATGAATTACAAGAATTGGCACAAAAAACTGCTGACTTAGTTTTTTCAGAAGCAGGGTTGAGTCGTTTGGGTAATTTTAAAACGCTTTTAACTAAACTCACGCAAGACCCAACAAATAGCATTGATGAATTCCAAAAAACGCAGTTCGTAGCCAAATTTGATGAATTGAAGCAAAATTTTTACAAAACTTTTCTAAATTCATTAGCAATGAAGATTGTTTTAAATCAATTAAAAACTGATAATTTAAATTTTGATTTTCAAACAATTAAAAATAGCGTAGACACAAACAGTTCTTTGCTCAAATACTACCAAAATTCTTTCATTTTGCCAATTGTAACTGATAACAATATTTCCAGATTTCGCATTCACGAGGAAAAAGAAGAGTCATACATTCTACTTGTAGTCAAACCGCTGATTTTCTTTACTTTAATGAGTTCAATAGGTTTAATCATCGCCAGAAGGAAAAACTATAATTAGAGTGAGAAGAATAAAATGAAGAAAAAAATCAAAAATTGTTATTTAAACTGAAAAACCCGATTTGAAAACGCAAAAAAGCATCGCCAGAAAATAAAAAGCGCAAAGGAACTTGCGGCTGCAGATACGCTTGTTGACGCGGAAGCTGCTATTCAAATTCACCACTTGACTATGCCCTTTAAGGTTAAATTTGGCACTTATAAATATGCTTTGGATGATGTAAGTTTTACTATCAAAAAAGGTCAATTTCACGGTTTTATTGGCGACAATGGCGCGGGTAAAACAACAACAATTCGGTCGATTTTAGGCTTTTATTCTAATTATATTGGCAAAATTTTCATTAATTCGGAACTTGCCCAATTAGAAAAAACAAAATTAACAATTGGTTACATTCCTGAAGTTGCGCTTTTTCCTAAACAACTAACTATTCGCGAATATTTAATTGCAATGGCGAGAATTTCTAAAATTCCTAGCAAAGATGTTATTCGCAGAGTCGACGCCTTGCTCGCAGACTTTGGCTTCAACACAAGTGAATTTAATAAATCGCCAAGCCAAATGTCTTCCGGACAAAAGAAAAAAATAATGTTAATGCAAGCTTTACTTAGTAATCCAGATATTTTAATCATGGATGAACCCGTTGCAAATTTAGATCCTACTGCACGTAATGATTTTTATCAGTTAATTAAAAAGTTAAATCAAGCTGGGAAAACTATCTTTATTTCGAGTCACATTTTGCTTGAACTTGAACAATACATTGATAGTTACACCATTTTAAAAGATGGCAAAGTGCTTGAGAGTGGTATTCTTGCCGAGAAAAATAAAAATATTGAATATAACTATATTTTAGAGTTAAATGATAACAAACAAATTTTAGGTTTTCTACACGCTCGCCAAATTCAGTACAAACAAAACGAAAAAAATCTTGAAGTAAAATTAACTGACAGACAGAAATTTAGTTTACTCGGTTACATCGCTGTCGAAAAAATTGAATTGATTAAATTTTCGGAGAATAAATTCAACATTGACCAAGTATTTTTTAAAGGTTATAACTAAAAATCAGACCTAGTTTGGTCTGATTTTTTTATTAAAACTTGTTTTATTAATCAAAATAGCCGCAAAAACAAATTTTTAAAGCTAAAGGCTTCATTTCTAATAGAGAATAAAATCTCTTATAGAATTCATTAGTAAATTCATTCAATGTGTTTGCTAAATTTTGCCCGCGTTTGATTTTAAGATCAATAACAAACCCAGCATTGTCGTTATTTTTGCTATAAAGTATTTCTGGTTTGCCAACTAACTCAACCACTGGTAAATCTGCCACAAGTTGGTCTAAGAATTGGTAAAAAGTTGATTCAACAACAGTATATGCTTGCTTGATTGAATAATTTACTGTCACATAACTCATAACAATTATTTTCCTTTACCAACGTATTTACCGGTTTCACTTGAAACAACAATAACATCACCTTCTTTAATAAACATCGGTGCTTCAAGTTCGAAACCTGTTTCGACAACAACTTTCTTTTGTGGGTTGGTGGTAGTGTTACCTTTGACAGCATCTGGGGCTTCAGTAACTTTAAGTTCAACATTAACTTCGAGTTCAATGTCAAGCACTTCTTCTTGATACTTACGAATTTTAACTTGCGCGCCTTCTTTAAGAAAGTTAAGTTCTCACTCCACATGACTTACTGGAATTTCAATTTGTTCATAAGTTTCATTGTCCATTAAAACAATGTTTTCACCATCATTATATAAGTAGTTCATTGGTCTTTTGTCAATGTGTGCTTTGGCAACTTTATCGCCACCGGTGTAGCTTTTAATAGTTGTACTGCCAGTTCTTAAGTTTTTAACTTTTGCCTTCACATTTGCTTGACCACGACCTTGTTTTGAGTGCTGTGCTTCAAGTACTACAAAAATTTCACCACCGTCTTCAAAAGTAATGCCTGGCTTAAATGTATTTACATTAATTACGTCCATAAATTTCTCCTCACATCTTTTACAATTAAATGTTTGCTATTTGATTTGTTAACTAAAATTCGACCCTTTAATTTTGTTGATTCTAATTAAAATAATATTAATTTTAAAATAAAAGCACTTTTTTCTTAGTTAAAATTTGCCAATTAAGACTATAAATAAGTTAAATATACAAAAAAATAATTACCCAAAAGGCAATTATTTCTGCTGATTATAAACCGAAAAATGCTTTTAATTCACTCACTTTATTCAATCTTTCCCAAGGTAAATCTAAATCATCTCTACCGAAGTGACCAAAGTAAGCTGTTTTACCATAAATTGGTTTGCGCAAGTCTAACTCGCGAATAATAGCAGCTGGACGTAAGTCGAAAAATTGATCGATTGCGCTCAAAATCTTTTCGTCTACTTCTGATGAAACTAACCCAAAAGTGTTAATTGCGATGGATGTTGGTTTTGCTACGCCGATAGCATATGAAATTTGCAATTCAAGTTTTGGAACAATGCCAGTTGCCACGATATTTTTAGCAATTCATCTAGCAGCATAAGCAGCGGAACGGTCCACTTTTGTCGCATCTTTGCCGCTAAAAGCACCACCGCCATGTCTTGCTGCACCACCGTAAGTATCAACAATAATTTTACGTCCTGTTAAACCACAGTCTCCTTCAGAACCACCAATTACAAAACGACCAGTTGGGTTAATTAAAATTCGTTCTGGTAACCCAAAACCATATTCTTGAAGTACCTTAGCAATAATTTCAGTTTTAATAAAATCCTTAAATTCTTGTTCAACAAAATCTTCTGTGTGTTGAATTGAAACCAAAACTGTGTCAATTTTAGGGTGTTTTGAATCGGTGTAATCAACTGTTACTTGCGATTTCATATCGCTTCTAGCTCATTTAAATTTGTTGTTTGCTCGTAATTCTTCAGCTAAACACAAAATTTTGTGTGCCAAGGTAATAGCCAAAGGCATATATTCTTTTGTCTCATTAGTAGCATAACCAAACATAATGCCTTGGTCACCGGCACCAATTTCGCCATCTTTTTGTAATACTCCTTGCGAAATATCAGGACTTTGTTCTTTGACAACATTAATTGCTATTGGTAAGCAGTTTTTTGAATTTTCAAGTTGTGCTTGTGTGTCTCAGTTAAGACCAACTTGTTTGACAACTTTTTCAGCAACTTTAAGATAATCTACTTGTACAGTGGATGCAACTTCGCCACCAATTACATACATTTTACCTGTTGCCATAGTTTCAATTGCAACACGAGCATGTGGATCTTGCTTGAGAAATTCATCCAGAATCGCATCAGAAATTTGGTCACAAATTTTATCAGGATGACCCCGTCCAACTGATTCACTAGTAAATAAAATTTTATGTTTCATAATTCTCCTTTGATTGATTATGAGACATAAAGAATTAATGATTTGAAAGAAACTGTTGTTAATACATTCACATGTTAGATTTACAATCTCTCGTTATCCACCTTACACTTAGCAGGTTGGCATGCTTCATAGCTAACTAAGCTCCACAACTCTTTATGTCTAGTATTTTGTTGCTATATGATAACAAAAACTGTGCTTTAAAAAAATAATTTTGTAAAAATTTGATTTTATTTATGTTTGAAGCTATGTTATAGCCATATTTGTTAAAAAGCGATAGTTTGAACGAATCAAAAGCAAAGATAGTTATTTAAAACAAAATTTAAAGTAAATTTTGTCGCTAGGACTATAACATAAGCAGATTGGTAAAATGCAGCGTTAAAAAAAGTAAGTTGCTTTGAACTTACTTTTTTTAAGTTTGTTATTTCATTGGGACTGCTTTTTCTTTTAACGGAATTACATGAATGTGAGTGTGGAAAACGGTTTGGTCAGCCATTTCGCCAGTGTTAATAATAACTTTAAACCCAGGAATTCCCTTGTCAAGCACTTCGCGTTTGCCCAATTTACGAGCTACGTTGAAGACGTGACCAGCGGTGTCATCATCCATTTCGGTAATATTTTTACTTCATTTTTTCGGAATCACAAGGAAGTGACCAGGACGAAATGGGTATTTATCGTAAATTGCTATACATTTGTCATCTTCATAAAGAATGTCAGCTGGCAATTCACGATTAATAATTTTTAAGAATAAATCACTCATAATTACTCCTTATCGATTTCAACATATGGAGCTGTTTTTACTTCTTCAGGTAAAGTGCCAATTACATTTTCTTTAATGTGAATCTTGTAACCTAAGCGCACAAATGCTTCTTGCGCTGTTTTGAAAAGTGCATCATCATTTTGGTAGTAAATGTATGACAATTTATCAATTTGGTCTTTAAAAATGGTGTTGGCAAAAGAAAGTACTGTTACATCACCTAATTCAGCATTTTCTTCTGAAGTTTTTGGCGCTTGTTCCACACCTGCTAGTGGCACAATTTGGTTAAGGTAAGCAATTTTTACCGTTGTAGTGTTTGTGGTTTTATCTTTAACGTAAGGGTTGTATGAAGTATAACCTTTGTCAGGATCGTTTGAAATTTGAATTAAAGTTGAACGGTTAGGATCGTAGTAACCACGAGTTAAGAAGGCTTTATTTTGCGAGTCGGCAGTAACATTTTTGAGTTGTTCGTAGTCTCAGTTTAAACCATAGTCACTTACATTTGTGCGGAAACCAACATAACCAACAAGTTTGGTGTCAGGTGCACTTGAATCGCTAACTAACAAGTTAACACTTTGTGGTGTAAGTTGTTTTTGGTAAGCATCGGTATCTTTAAAGTATTCGTTGAAAGTCACCGGTCCAGAAATGTTACCAGTTTTTTGAATAAAGAAATCATCAGGTGTGCCTGGGTCGGTGGTGGTTTTTTCTCAAATTTGCACCATACGCTTGGTTAAGGCGTATTTATTTAAAAAGTAATTAGTCAAACTATATTTTGGGCTCGCTGTCACTACTCAAGTAATTTTTTCTGTGTCTTTTGACATTTTATTTAAGGTTTCAAGGTCAGACACACTGAAATATTTGTACACAGCTAACATTTTCAATATTTCGAAACGCACATTTGATTCCGGTGTTTTTCAGTAAATTCTAAACACGTTTTCTGATGGTGTGAGTAAACTTTGTGTTTTGTCAGCTAAGGTGCTTGCATCGGTTGGGTTGACATTACCCTTTGAAATTAAAGTGTTATTAAGTTCTTGGAAAAAGTAAGTGTTAGTTGCAAGTTGTTTTTCAGCATAGAAACGAAACGCCTTGTAAGCATCATTAAATAAAGTTTCACTGTATTTTTCAGGTTCAACTTCAAACGCTTCGTTGAGTTCTGCTTGCGTCATAGTTGTATTAGTTGGTTTGTAGAGTTCTTGAATGAGACCTTTAAGTCAATTTTGTTCAATTAAAGTTGCTACTTCGGCTTTTTTTAACAATTCGTCTTGTTGTAACTTTGCGATGGTGTCAACGGTGTTACCACATGAAACTGCAACCACTGGTAGAGCTGCTGTGGCAGCAAGAGCAGAAAATTTTCAAAGTTTTTTCATTGTTGTAGTACTCCGTTTCTATCTTTCTTTAAAAGTTACTAAGAGCTCTTTTAACACATCATTAATGATTTGACCAGCTGTTTTTCTTGAACCATCTGGGTTAGTTTCAGTGTGAGTGGTAATGTATGTTAAGCCGTTGCTTTGTTCAAAGCGGTCGTCAGCACCATCTTTGGCACGTTGTGTCATTCAAGCATCAACATTTTTAGTAATTGCAAGTGCTTTTGCATTAATTGAAGCCTGCATCATTTTCTTATTCAAGTTATTAACATCGTCAATTACTGCTTGTGTGTAATTAGTATTCGCTAAGGTGTTACCATTGTCATCAAGCGCATAACTATTAACTTTTGATTTAAGGAATTGGTGGAAGTCTGCATTCTGTAACACAGTGTTAAGCACATAATTTCTTTGACTTAAAGTTTGGTTAATTTGTTTTAAGACGTTGTATTTAATTGAGTTACTGAGCGTGCTATATTTTTTCTCAACAATAAAGTCACTAAGAATCATTTTGAACAAGTCTTTAACTAATGCGT
Organism: Mycoplasmopsis columbinasalis; assembly: GCF_900660705.1. Classification (NCBI taxonomy): domain Bacteria; kingdom Bacillati; phylum Mycoplasmatota; order Mycoplasmoidales; family Metamycoplasmataceae; genus Mycoplasmopsis; species Mycoplasmopsis columbinasalis. The sequence continues at coordinate 633,847 of NZ_LR215043.1, read as the reverse complement.
TTGTTTCGCCTTCAAGTTGAGTTGGGTAAATGAGCGTTGTACCGGTCGAAGTTAACATTATTTGTGCACCGTCAAGATCTTTGAGTTTGTAGAAAGTTGAAATTTGTTCTTTTTTACTTTCTTCGGTAGCATCTTGTTTTTGGAATAAAGCAGCAAGTGGTTGCGTCACTAATTCGTCAAATTCTTCATCAGTAAGTGCAAGTTTATTGGTTGAATTATTTGCTTCTAACGCATTTTTAAGTAATTCGTTGTATTCAGTTACGATTTTTTTCTTATCTGCATCAGAAGTTGAGTCTTCGAATTTAGGAAGCGCACTTGGCACTGGGTGGTTGCTTAAATCGTCAGCGTATTTTTTCTCTCAAGCTTTTTTGTACACATTTAGCGCAATTTCTCTAAGTTTGCCAAAGTAATCAACTTCTCTTTCCGCAGAATCAGGTTGCATAGGTGAGTTTGGATAAAGTGCTGCTTTTAATTTTGGCGCCAAGAAACCGTTTTGTGTAGTTTCGCTGGCGGTTAATAAACTAGTGAGTGAATTAAGACCTGGAGAACCAAAGTTGTTTTTAATTTCGGTTGAGTCAGTTGCAATGTATTGTAAAACATCATTATAGATAGCAAGATTTGTTGGTAAAGTTTCTGAGTTAGTAACTGTGTTTTGTAATTGATCAAGATAAGTTTTCAATGGTTTAAAGTATTTTTGTACCATGTCAAAACTAAAGTTAAGTGTGTTAGCAAGTTCTCTGGTTGTTTCGTCATCAAGATATCTTTCAACTGGTCATGCGTAAATTAAGAATTTAAAAGCACTTCTGTCAACTTTTCAAGTGTCAGTGTTTTTAACTTTAGCTACTCCTGGCAGAGTAAATTGTGTAAAAATGAAAGGATCATCATTGTTTAAGTAATATTCTAAGAATTTATTCGCATTTCTTTCTGATTCAACAAAACTATCGGTCATAAAACCCATATAGTCATCGTTATACTTGAAGTAGTTGCCATCGATTTCGCCAGTTGCTGCATCTAGTTGTTCTTGCGTAATTTCTTTAAGTCATGGAAAGACCTTTTCGCCACGGCGAACTAAAATTCTTGACGAATCAATTTCACCATTTTCGTCAGTTTTGTAAATATCATTTATTGCAACACGGTCTACTAAGGTCTTGACACTATTGGTATTAAGTCTAAATCTACGCAAAGCATCGTTTTGAATTGCTTGATAAACTTTATTTTCAACTGCTTCTTCAATAGTTTTTGCATTACCGTAATTTTCAACCAAAATTTTGTTAAATTCAGTTTCTCAGTTACTAATACCAAATTTCTTGATCGTGTTTTCTTTTAAATCTTCGATTTCATTTCTGTACTGAGTTCTTAATTCGTCCAAACTTTTAAGTCTAAGGTTGTTAACTTCTTCTTCTGTGCTTGCACGTGAAGCGTTGTATAAACGTTGGTACTCAACAGATGCCTTTGCTTCTTGTTCATAAAGATAGTAAATCGCGTAACGATAAACTTCGTTTAGTTGCGCTTCGTTTTGTTGAGTTTCAGTATTTTTTAATGACTTTTCAATCGAACCAATTGTGAAGTTATTGTATGCACCACTTGGGTCTGAAAATTTATAGTAGACAGTATTTTCTGACAAGGGATCAACATAAGTTGTTTTGGTAGTGGTTACAACAATAGGAACTGTAATTCCAGTTGCAACTACTGTTGTAAGGCCAGCACCAAGTCAAATAAATCTTTTTGCTTTTCTTTTTCTTGGTTTAACTTGCACACTATCTTGTTGTGCATTTTTTTTGGTTAAACGTTCAAAGAAAGATTCTTTTCTTTTGCCCATTTTTTCCTTTCATTAAATAGTTTATGAATACTAATACAAATAAATATTTAGAATTATATATTAAAAAGAAAAAACGAAAGTAATGAAATTTAGCAAATTAACTCCTTAACTGATAATTATGAAATTTTATTATTTAAATATTTCTATAACATAGTAGTATTCGCTAAATTGTTTTTGAAAAAAACTTGCAAGTGAAACAAAAATGAAACTTCTTTACTGAGTTTTTTTGTCCCGAAAAGAAGATAATAAAATTTATGTTTAGTAAAAATCGTGGAATGCTGTTGGAAAGTATTATTAATAGAACACTGCATTATTATGAAAACAATAATTTAGCTTTTATTGAAAAGCAAATTGTGCCGATAAAATTTAAAGGCGTTGACAATGAAAGCAATTTACAAAGCGCTCACATTTATCGCAAAAGTACTGTTGATTACATTGGTTGTTTTCGAGGTAAATTTGTGGCATTTGAAGCTAAAACTACGGAAAGTAACGTAATCGAAAAAGCTAATTTTAAAAAGCACCAAATCAATTATTTACAAAAAATTCACAATGTTAATGGTGTAGTTTTTTATTTGTTATTTTTTGGATGCGCGAATGAATTTTATTTTCTTGATTTTGCTGACTTTTTGAAATTTGAGGGAAAAGCAATTCATTATAATGAAATTAAAAAAACAGGTTTTAAACTTGACCTGCTTTTTCCTGGAATCATAGATTTTTTGCCAATTATTGAAAATAAATATTTTAGAAATTAACAATATCTTTTAGGTATTTTGAAGGAGTGAATTTAACAACACGTTTTTGTGGCACATCAATTACTTCATTTGTAAAAGGATTAAGTTTTCTTAAACCGCTTTTATACTTTGTTTCAAAAATACCTAAATGTGAAAGAAGCACTTTTTCTTCAGCAATAAGCTGTTCTTTCAAAACGAATAAAAATGCTTCAAAAAACTGATCCACAGTTCTTACTGGTTTGCCGAGTTTTTTTGCAACCTCAGTAATAAATTCTTTCTTAGTCATAAAAGCCTTTCCAATTTTACTGATTTGTCCAATATATCTATATTATAGTCTTTTAGGGAAATAATGAGATTAAATTTTTATTTTTTAACAAAGAAAAATTTAATATTAATCAACTTTATCTTATTAAAAGAACTTATTAACTTAAACTGCTGTTTCTGAAATTAAGTTTGCAGCAATTTTTTCTTAGTTATTAGTAAATAATAAAATAACTATATGAAAATTTTAAAAGTTTTTGCAAAAAGACTAAAATTCACCATTTTTTTCTAAAAGTACTAAATTTTGCTAGTCTTACTTTTCAACATAAAGTGTAATTGAAAAAATAGTTTCTTTTAAGTAACAAAATTTATAAATTTTTCAAAAACATCTATTAAATAGATGTATTAGCAAAAATAAATTTAGAAAAGATTGTTTAAAAATTTCGATTTTAAAATTATTTTAAGTTGAAAAAGATTTAACTTAAACATTAAACAACAAAAACTGAGGTCTTGTTTTTTGAAATTTTCGAGACATTTAATTTAAATATTTATATATATTGATATTATTTATATTATTTATACATATTTTAAAGAAATTTATCTAATAGAAAGGAGAAGCATATGAATACTGAAGCTCAAGAAACGCAAAGCACTGAAGTAAAAGCTAAGGCAAAAAAAGTAAAGCCAGTAAAACCACCTAAATTACCAAAAATGCCTAAACTAACTAAACCTGCTAAAGAACCAAAAGTAGAAAAAGTTAAGACGAAAAAAGAAAAAGTTGCTAAAAAAGCTGAAGTTACAGTAGCCAAGGTTAAAAAAGAGAAAGTTAAGGTAACTAAAGAACAAAGAACCATAAAAGTTAAAAAACAAAAAAACTTTCATTCTTTTCAGCAATTTTGATTGTTATTGGTACTTCGGTTGGCGCGGGTATCTTCTTCAAATCGGCTAGTGTACTTAACAACTCGCAAAACAGTTTTATACTTGCTATTGTTTCGTGAATCATCGCTTCACTTGCGGTTATTGCAACGGGAATTGCTTTAATCGATATTGCTAGTGTAGGCAAAAAAGATAACTTATCTATCATTGGATGAATTAGACACTTTAATGGCGAGTTGGCTTTTAAGGTGTCAAAAAACTTTATTACATTTGTTTATTTACCAATTACACACTTCTTCTTGCCTTTTTATGTCATTTTACCTTTACAAGATGGTATTGGGGCAATTTTAGGACAACCTGCCTGAATTATTGGTTCAAACTATGACTGATTGATTTGAATTGCCGTTGCAATTGTAATTAATATTTACTTTATGTCAGTGCCTACACTTTTCTCAAAAGTTGGTGATTGACAAAACAAAATTGCAACTGTTATTAAATTCATTCCACTTTTATTTGTAATTTTCTTAGGAATTGGTTTAATTGCAACAAATAATAGTGGTTTAGATCAAGTTTCATTCACAATTGATAAACTTGCTTCTAAATCTGTTTATGCCGGAGGTACACTCAAACAAGTATACGGACTTGGTGCTGGTTTTGGTGGTTTTATCTCGGTAATGGCAATTTTCTTTACATACGATGGCTTCTACCTTGCAGCTGGTGTAAGTTCAGAAATGAAACGTCCTGAAAAAACTCCATTAGCACTATTTTTTGGTCTTGGTATCACAACTGTAATTTACATTACTATCGCTGTCTTTATGTCACTTAATGGTGGTGATTTCTCAGCGATGAAAGCATATATGGCCAAAATTATGCCGGAAAATGTTGCGGCCATCCTGTTTGGTGTGATTAACATTTTAATTGCAATTGGGGTGCTGGGAATTATTAATAACTTCGCGATGTGAACGCCGCGTTTAATTGAAAACTTGATTTTACACGGTGAAATTCCGCTTTGAAAAAAATTTATTGGCAAACTTAATTTCAATTCTCCAAGAGTTGGTGTAGTTTACTCATTTGTAACTGTCTTTCCAATGTTTATCTTACTTACTGCAATTGGAGCTTTAGGTTATATGCCATCTCCTGCTTTCTCAGTTTACAGTAACGAAATTGGTCAAAATATGAGCAGACTTTATGCTTTTAACGACTTGATTTCAAACTGAACATCATTATTTATTTTTGCCTTTGTAGTTTGTGTGCTTTTTGGTGCAATTCGTAAACATAAAGAAACAAGTTACGAAAAAGGTGAATTTAAAATTAAAGGCTTTAAAATTTATGCTTGATTCTCACTTGTTGTAGTTTCAATTTCGTTATTAGTAGCCGTAACAACTCCATTTGTTGACTTGATTTTAATGGCTTTATGAGATAAACATCTTGTAATAGAAAACTTGATGAATGCTGATCCAAACTTAACAGTACAAACAGCAACACTAAAAGCACAAGAATTATTCAACTTTAACTTAATTTCACGTTGTTTAACAGTTGCAACCCTAATCTTCTTCTTTGTTGTAAGTTTCATTCCTTCACCGATTGCAAGTGCTTACTTCAAGAAAAAATTTGGTTCACTTGAACGTTATAATTACGAAAAAGAAGTGATTATCAAACAATACAAACATCTTTACGCATAATTCATTTTAAAAACCATCGCTCGATGGTTTTTATTTGACCTGTTTTTTCAAAAAAGCTCGGGTACAAAGAGTTCACATCAAAAGAATAGATGTATTCACCCGCTTTTGTTTCATACTTTGGAAAGATAACATTAAAAGAGGTGAACCCGCCAAAATAACTTACTCTTTGTTTGATATATTGTTCCTCAGTAATAACATTCCGGTACTTAAACGCTAAGTCTCTGTTAAAGTTAGTTTGTAAATAACTATCAAAAGCAAATTTAGAAAAACCAGGAATAGTTACACCTTTAAACTTCTCAATAAGTTCTGGTGCAAGGTTTAAGAGACGAAAGACTTCGCTTTCGTTTTTTCAATATGTTTTTTAATTTTTGGCATTACTAATAAGTCTTTGCTAAGATAAATTAGCTCATCCTGATAAGAGCTTGTTTTTAGTTCACCGTTAGAGTTACGATATTGAAAGTATCAATTAGTTTCTTCACCTTCTTTAATTAATTCTAAGTCTCATTTATCATAGTCGATAATTCCTTTTTGTTCATGTTCTGGTGAAAGTAAGCGGGTGTAATTTTCAATTTTTTGGTTTTTATCTCATTGTCATAAGTCAATAATACGAATTTCTCAGTCTTTAGTACTATATTTTACTGAAATGAATAAGTCTTTGTCATTAATAAGCTCTTTATGTTTAATTTTGAACCCCAAAGACTTATCTTGCATTAAGAGATAAAATTCATAGTTAAAAACCGTCACGTCATACGTGGCGTTATAAAAATAGATATCATAGACCACTTGTTTTTTGTATGAATGGTCTTTAATTCATTTAAGAAAGTCAATGATATTAGTAAAGGAAAGCGCTCTGTCTCTATTCTTTCAGTCCTTGACTAAAAGACCCAAAAGATAAAGACGGTTCACCACTATCTCCTTTTGTTCCGTCTCATCATATATTTTTTGTTTATAAGTCTCTGTATCACAAAAAACACTTACACGTTTTTTCATACTGTAATCCTTTTTTGTTATAGAAATGTTTTAAGAAATTATATCAAAAAAGGAAAACGCATAGCATTTTCCTTAAAACTAATTATGTTAAGACTATAAGTAAAAACAAATCCATAAACTGATAAAAAGGAGTCTTAAACAATACAGTATTTTAATTTCGATAATGTTTTAACTTTACCAATAAATAAAGAAAGGAGGTTCAATTAAAACAACCATATTGTATCACAAAGATAGAGAAAACTGATGTTAGCTTTTAAAAATTTATTTTTTGCCTTCTTTACGCAATTAAACAAACGATTTTTTCTATTTTGAACACAACTCAAAATTTTTTACAAGCAACATTGTAGCCAAAATCTAAATGTTCGCAGTAAGTGAAATTTTTCAGAATACTATTTTTATATTATAATTAAGAGCTTTGATTTTTACGAAAAGGAGGTCAAATGGCTAAACTTCCAATAGTTTTTAGCGATGTCGACGGAACAATTTACGAACGCGATGCTTATGTTTCAAATTTTAATTTAAGCGTTATTAAACAAGATAACCTTAGTTTTAACATCGCAACAGGCAATCCAATTTGTCCACGTATGCTCAAACTCGCAAAACTTACAAATGCAGACTACATCATTGGTTCATCTGGCGTCCAAATTTACGACTATCAAAATAAAAAGTTTGTCTATGAAAAATACTTAAATCCTGAAATCGTCCAAGAAATCTTTGATCTAATTAAAAAATATAATGTCTCAGCAGCAGCTTGATCTTCTGAAGTTTTTTATGTTTTTCGCGAACAAGACAAAGAATTTTTAAACAAGCTTTACTTTCGAGCAGAAAATTTTGATTGAGCAACCATTTATGACCCAAATCAACCCTTAAAACCAATTGCTAAAATTGAAGTATACTTTGAAGATACAAACAATGTTGACTTACTAATTGAAGAACTTAAAAAGGTAGAAGTTAAAACAATTATTACACACATGAATGTTGAAATTATTTCCTTCCAAGCCTCAAAAGGCCGTGGTATTTATTGACTACTCGAAAATATTTTTCAAGGCACTTCACCTGATGAAGTTATGGTGGTAGGTGATAGTGAAAATGACTTCTCAATGTTCAAACGCTTCTATCATTCTTATGTAATGGACAACGCAAAAGAAGAAGTAAAAGAACGAGCAAACAATGTAACTAAAACTGTAACTGAACATGGGTTAGGTTACGCAATTTTGGATTACATTGCAAAACTAAATGGTAATTTAGAGTAGGGGTAAATGTGGCGCGTTTTATTGACCAAATTAAATTAACTTTACAAGCTGGTAAAGGTGGCAACGGGATGATTTCATTTCGCCGCGAAGCACATGTTGACAAGGGCGGACCTGATGGCGGCGACGGTGGACGTGGCGGAAACATCTATTTTGTAGGTGACGAAGGAAAAAATACCTTAATTTCTCTTTATGGTAACAAAAAAATTGTTGCTGAAGACGGTGTCAACGGTGGGCCAAAAAATATTTACGGTGCAGCTGGTAAAGATACTTATGTAAAAGTACCATTGGGCACAATTATTTACAACAAAAATAAAGTTGTTGCTGACATTATTGAACCAAATGCGCCATATTTAGTTGCTAAAGGTGGTATCGGTGGACGTGGAAATGCTAAATTTAAAACTCCACGTAACACAGCGCCTCGAATCAGTGAAAATGGTTCAAAAGGTGAAACTTTTGAAGCTAACATTGTGTTAAAAGTTATGGCTGATGCTGGTTTTGTTGGCAAACCAAGCGCGGGAAAAAGTACACTTTTAAGTGCTTTATCAAATGCAAAAGCAAAAATTGCTGAATACGAATTTACTACTTTAATTCCACAATTAGGTTTAGTTCAATTCTACGATCATTCTTTCACTATTGCCGATTTACCCGGTCTTATTAAAGGTGCATCACTTGGAAAAGGACTTGGTATTCAATTTTTAAGACACATTGAAAGATGTCGTGTCATTGTTCATATTATCGACTTTAGTACTGCAGAAAAAAATCCTATCGATGATTATGAAGTAGTTAACAATGAACTTAAAAGTTATAGTTTGAACCTTGAGAAAAAACCACAAATTGTGGTTGCAAACAAAATGGATAGTCCACTTTTTGAACAAAAATTGCAACTCTTTAAACAAAAATTCCCAGATGTTGTCATTGTGCCAATTAGCGCGCTAGAACGTAATGGCTTAGACGGACTCAAAGCTAAGCTTTGAGAAACTATCCAAGCTCACAAATTTACGCCAATTGAAGAAGAACAACCTAACGAATTAGTAGAAATTACTCTTGAAATTCCGTACAAAGTGACCAAACTTTACCATGGTTTTTACGAAATTTCTGGACCGAAAGTGCAAGAACTTTACGACAAAATTCCACTAAATTCTTACGACAATTTGTTACGTTTCAACAACAAACTTAAAAATTTAGGGGTTTGAGACGATTTGTTAAAAAAAGGTATCGAAACCGGTGACACAGTACGAATTTTTGACTATGAATTCGAATGAGATGGTAATTATTAGATCAAGTGTTGAACTTGATTTTTTTATTAAACAAACTGCTAATAAAAAATTACTCCGCTTTTTTAACAACGCTTTCATTTAATTTATATTCAATTTAACGTTTAACTCTATAATGTAGTATTATTTGTTAAAAATACACTAAATTTTCTGTTTCAAATTCTTAAAAATTTTGTTTTTTTGCAACTAAAAAGTTTTTTAAGTATGTTTTTATGCTATACTTATTTGGCTTTTATAGACGGAAACGTAATTTAATGGCAAAATATCAGCTTGCCATGCTGACTATGGGGGTTCGATTCCCCTCGTTTCCTCCATTTGATTAACTTCACCGCAAGCACTTTCAAGTGCTTTTTTTATTTCTTTAGTCGCCGTTGCTTCAGAATTTTGACTATAAATATAGATAATTTAATTTTTATATATAATTAAAATCGCTTATGCATAAAATTAAGAATTTTTTTAAGAATGTGTTTTCTCCTACTAACTGAAAGAGAGTAACCATTGCCGTAATTACCTTAATTAGTGCTATCTTAGCGATTGTCTTTGGTAGTACGTTTTATGTGTCGAAAAATGTTAACAAGTCAGTGGAATATGGTGGTGGTGTTGAATTTTTAGTTCAAGTTAAAAATTTGGACGGAACTGAAAACGTCACACAAGAATTCACCAATAACGTAGCTGACCAACTTGATAGTAGACTAACTGGTGGGGTTGCTTTTAACGGTGTAAATGTACAAACACAAAATGATGGTAAGATTACCATCACCAAAAATGGTGCTTTAAGCGATGATGAGCGGAAAAAGTTTGAAGAACTCATTACTGACAAACCAACCTTAGTGCTCACAACACTCGATATGACACCATTGTTTATCAATGGCCAATTTAACGAAAACCAAGAAAAAATAGACTATGCAAACATAAGCAAATTTGTACCACCACTCAAACCTGCTGGTGCTTCGGCTGAATATATTCAGCAAACTGGTGGTTATGAAGTTAAAGTTGACTTACTTGACAATGATGCGCAAATTGCCTGGTCAAAAGCAACCGAATACGTTGCTTCACGTGCGCCACAAAGCACAATTTTAATGTGATTAAATCTTGATGAACTTGTTCAAATTGCCAAAGATGAATTCCCAACGCAGTGAAAAGAAGCTCAAGAAAACCCATATAACTTTGTTTACGTGACCAATTCACCATTTTCGAAAGATGGTCAAAGCTTTAATAGTTTAAAAATCCACGAAATTAATGGTGAAAGTTACTTGATTTCGCAAGGTCGTGTGAGTGGTCCATTGACTGGTGAATCATTCACCATTAGTGGTCAAAACTTTACTGAGCAAACTGCGAAAAAACTTGCTTCCAACATTAATTTTGGAACTGCGAAATATGAATTAGATTTCTTATCTTCTAACTACATAAACCCTTCCACAGTGTCTGGTTCGTTTGAAAAAGCACTTTTAGCTGGTGCAATTGTATTTGCACTGATTGCAATCTTTATGATTGTTAACTACGGATTGTTAGGAGCACTAAGTACCATCTCGATGGCACTTTATATGTTCTTAACCTTATTAATGTTCACAATTTTACGCGGTGAATATTCACCAGTGACAATTGCTGCTTTAGTAATCGGAATTGGTATTGGTGTTGACGCCAACATTATCTTATTTGAACGGCTCAAGTCTGAAGTTTACGCGGGCGAAAAACTGATCAAAGCAATGAAAAATTCCTCGCGGATGTCAATGTCGTCAATTATCGATGCGAACTTAACTACGCTGATTGTTTCCTTTATTCTCTTCTATTTTGGTACAAGTACCGTTCGTGGTTTTAGCTTGTCACTAGTCTTTTCGGTGATCTTTACTTTAGTTGTAATGCTCTTTTTAACCAGATGGCTTGCTAACTTAATCGTAAGGACAGGTTACTTCAACAAACGTTTATGATTACTTGGAATCAAGTACAAAAAAATCAATAATTTAAAAGCTAACGCTCGTTACCGTCAGTTTGATTATGTAGGTAAAGCTAAGTGATTTATCTTAGGGTCAGTGCTCTTTGTAGTAATTGGCACAATTATCTTTGTTACTATTGCTGCACCTCAACAAGACGTGTGAGCTGGTTTCAACCGTTCGCTTGAGTTTCAAGGTGGGATCAACATTTCAATTGAAGGTCAAAATATCCACCTAATTACACAGCCAGAAGCCCAAGACATTCACCAGTGACTAATTGATAATCAAGAGAAACTTGGTATTCAAAATATGGCTGATGTCTTGACTATTAAGGCTACTAACTCATCAAATACTTGATTTAAACTTGACATTCAAACTTCACAAGATTTAACTAACTCAATTGATGGTATTAAAGCCGCAATTAAAGAACAATACCCTGACTTAAACGTTTGAAGTTACGGTATTAGTCCGCTGCAAGCACAAAACTTAGTGAAAAACGCTTTACTTGCTGTGGGTATTAGTTTTATTGGTATTATCACTTACACCCTTGTGCGTTTGAAATGAACTTTCTCAATTGCGGCGATTGTTGGTTTGTTGCACGATGTGATTCTTACTGTTGCTTTCATTGTGGTTACTCGTTTACAACTTTCACCAATTTTAGTAGCTGCCATCTTGTCAATTATTGCCTTCTCAATCAATGACACCATTGTTGTTTTCGACAGGATTCGGGAAAAAATTCATACTACTTCCTTCACAGGTGTTCTCACAAAAGCACAAGTGAAAGAAATCGCCAACTCGTCAATTGTTGACACAATTAAACGTAGTCTCTTTACCTCACTTACAACCATTCTCGCTGTGCTTGTCTTGCTTGCTTTCAAAGATGCAACTGCCTTTAGTTTCAACCTAGTAATGATTTTTGGTTTAGCAATCGGAGCTTATAGTTCAATCTTTATTTGTACCTGGTTATGAACTAAACTTGAAACTAGACGTCAAAAAGGTATTCAAGCCAGAATGGATAAAAAATACTGAAAACTACCAGGCCCAGACGAACAAGTCTTTGTTGGTATTAATGATTTTGTGGCCTAATTAAAAACTAAATATGCGTGGGCAACGCATATTTTTTTCAAATTCACACACACTATACTCACGTTCTTTGGGAGGTTGTTTGCAATGGCGTTAACAATTTACGAGCTTTCTCATTTACCTCAATTTAACCAACCCATCTATATTTTAGGTTCATTTGAAGCATTCCACCTAGGCCACTATGAACTGTTAAAAAGCGCGCAAAGTTTAACTGCCAACTCACAACGTGACCTGGTGTTAGTCTTTTTTGCTGATTGCGAACATTTGCCAAAAAACCAAACTATCTTTTCTGATTTAAACTTTCGAGCACAAGCTTTTGCTGACTTAAATTTTGAGCACGCAATTGCACTAAATTATCAACACTTAGCGCATTGAAATCCACAGGAGTTTATTGATGCGTTAGTCGCAAACCAAACTAACGTTGACTTTGTTTGTGGTGAAGATTTTCGTTTTGGTTTTAGAGCATCTGGTTCACCCGCAACACTAAAGGATCGTTTTGGTGCAGATAAAGTTCACGTGGTATCACAATTAAAAGTTGCAAACAAAAAAATTTCAACGACACTACTTAAAGAGAGTTTGGAACAAGGCGAAATTGAATTAGTGAACAACCTAAATATGTACAAATATGGTTTTAGTGCAAGTTTCACCACTACTTCTGAACAAGAATTTTTGGTCACTAAAGCAGACGATTTAGTTAACCTCAAGCATGGTGTTTATATTGTCAACGTTGAAATTGGTGAGTTTGTTTACTATGCTGTGCTTAAGTATCAATACAACACGCAAGCGTGAATCAAATTTCTCGATTTTAACTTTAATATAGATATATTGGTTAATTGCACAATTCAATTTATTAAGGCATTGCGTTTTTTTGACACAACTGCAGAAGTTATCACAAAGCAGGATTTAATTGAAGCTAAAAATTTCTTTATAAGTATTACAAAAACAAAATAAATATGCTAATATTTATTAGCATTATTTGCAAGACATTTTATGCTTGGTTTAAATGCAAATTTAAGCTAGGTTAAAACATATTAGGAGAAAAAAATATGATTACTAAAGCTGATAAAGCTAAATTGGTTGCAAAATTTGGCAAAAACGCGAAAGACACAGGAAACACTCTTGTACAAGTAGCAATTTTGACAGCAGAAATCGAAGATTTAAAACCTCACTTCCAAAAGAACCCTAAAGACAACCACTCAAAACGTGGTTTCTTAGCAAAAATTAATCGTCGTCGTGTGCTACTTCAACACCTTAAAAGCGAAGATTTCGATGCTTACCAAAAAGCATTGAGTGAATTAAATCTTAGAAAATAATTTCACAAAACCAGCCTCGCGCTGGTTTTTCATATTTTTATATTTTTTTCATAGACTTTATTTCTTAGCTCTCTTAGTCAACTAACAAATAAATTAAAATAATTAAGTAAAAATAGGAGAAATAAATTTATGAAGTTTAAGAAATTGATTTTAACCGGAAGTACAGTTCTCGCTGGCGCTTTACCGTTCACAATGATTGCTTGCAACAATAGCAAACCAGACCAAGACATTAACGCACAATTTGCTAGTTTGTCAAATGATGAAAAAAAAAGATTTATTACTGACGCTATTAGCGAATTTGAATTAGAAAACGACGCAAAAGCTGATCTTATTAACACCATTTTAAAAGATGCTGGTACTTATGGCGCGGTAATTTGATACATTAAATCTGTGGAAAGTTATCTCGGTAAAGTTCAAGCATATGAACAAGCAAAATTTGGTCTAGACAACCTTAGAAAACCTGCTGATACAGTTTCAACACCTGAGTCAACTGATTCAATTGTTCAATTCGACTGGAGTCAAAACTTCAACACAGCTCAAAAAGTTGACGACCCTGCATCTGACAAAGTCATTCCAGTTGTTTTTATGGATATCGATGAAACTGTCTTACAAAATGATTACACTGAAGCATACGCAATGCTTAATGGTGGTTTCAAAACTGAAGTAAAAGAAACTTTTGATGCAAAAGGTTTCAGACGCGAAGTGCCTGGTGCTGTTGACTTTATTAACTACACGCAAGAACATGGTGCTTTGGTAATGTATAACTCAGATACTAACTTGTCAAAAACAACTCTTGAAGGTATAAAGAAGAATCTTAAGGCTTTAGGCGTCAAATACGTAGCAGACTTTCAATTCTGAATGCGTGGCGCAATGCCATATACACCGAAAAACGCAGCTGACCTAACTGATGAAAAAACAAAAAATCTAAGTGCTGATGAGGCTAAAGCGCTTGCTAAAAATACAACTTTTACCAAAGAATTCAACAAGACACCTTGAAAAGCATGAGAAAACTGAAAAGTTGCTGAAGCAATTGGTCGCTCGATCTACAAAAACGACAGAATGAACGCTGTCGACAACAACACTAATGGTTGAGATTTTAACCAAACAGATAACAAATCTGGTAAAAATGTAAAACTTAAAGTCGTTATGAAAATCGGCGACAACTTTAATGACTTCTTTGATCGTAGAACTAAGGGACTTTCAAATGAAGACAGAAAAAAAGTGTACCTTGAAGAAACAAATGGTGCTCTTATGAAACTATTTGCTCTTGGTGGTAGCAAAGGACTTAGCTTTGACTATGAAAGCGCACAAAAAGATGATTTTGACGACAAGAATAAGTTAAAAGATCCTAAAAAATTCTGAAAGAATCTTAGTTATAATCAAGCATACGTAATGATTCCTGGCAATGCAGAATACGGTGGTTGAGCTGAACCATATGGATATGGTGAGTTCAAAAAATTCTACGAGGCTATGAAAAAAATTGCTGAGACCCCAGATTATCAAAAAGCACCAACTGACAATAAACCTATTCTTTAAACAGAAAGCAATAAAAAAGAACCAGAAAGAGGTTCTTTTTTATTTTTTTATTTTTTGACTTCAATAAGCTTCGATATCAGTTAAAGTTCGTGCACTAACTGGTTTAATGTCTGAATGTTTTACAGTATAAGTGTACTCATTGGTTTGTTTTTCAGGAAAATGAATTGGGTCGGTGGTACCTGGCATTCAAATTGTATAATGGCTTGTAATGTCAAATAAGCCTTGAATATAGTGTGATTCATATTCTAAAGCTTGCTTTCATTCTTCTGGTGTTAATTTGTTGCCTTCGTGTAAAACTCAACTTGTTTCTGGATTAATTTCTTCACCTTTTGCCCGTGCTTCTGCCTCTTGCGCCTCAGGATCAATATAACCAGTAAAATAATTTTCTTTGACATAATTAATTAATTGTTTGTAAGCCGGCGTATAACCAACTGTGTCAAAGTTCACGTAAGCAAGATAATCTTCAGGATTTTCATCTTCGCTATTATCGCTCCAGTCAGCGTCATCAATGCCATTAATGAAGCTGTTTTTTGCTACTTCATAGGCCTTTTCGGTGAATTCATCATTAATACCGTTAACAATAATAAAACCATCAACAAGAACTAAGTTATTTTTAGGGCGCAAGTAACGAATTTGACCATCACGAGCATTTGAGTGGTTGTCATTAGCAAAATAAGCATCAAAAGCATCGCCGTTGTAAATAGTACCAAAGTCAATTGCTGTAGTTGGATCACTAATTTTGTCAACTAACTCACCACCACTACCAATGAAATTAATGTGTGGATCTTGGAGCGAATAACCAGTAGCACTTTCAATTAAATCTTTGTACTGATCGATGAGTTGTTTAAATGATGAATATGAGGTTTGACTTGAAAAATTATCAGCTTCACCAGTTTGATAAATATCAGTGTAGTTGTTGTTCGCATCTTTTTTAAAGGCAGATCCGTAAACCATATTGTCACGCACCGCATCAGTTGCTTCCATATTTTCAAAGCCATTTGCACGTAAAACTTTGAGAATACTATAAAGTGAAAACTCACGCCCGTTTCATTTAGGATCATTTTGCTGTTCAGTAGAAATTAAGTCACTGATAATTTTGCGGTCAAATTCGTAAATTTGCTTAAAGTCCATATTAGCATCATAAGCAACTGAACCCTTGTTTTTGCGATTTAAAACTTTAGCAGGATTGTAGGCTACTACCATATCTTGTACAAAATACGGTACAAAGTATTGTCACAAGTGACGTTGTGGTCCATCATATTTTTTACCAGTGTCATCGACCGTTAAGTCTTTATCATAGGCTTGTAAGTGTTCTCACACTGATTCGCTGTACACGCTTTTGAGTTTTTGTGCTACTAAATTATCGTCTTTGGTTTCTTCTTCACTGATAAGTTGTGGGAAAAGTTTATGGAAATTTAATTTTTGTAACTGACCTTTTTGAATTAAAGTCACAGCTTGCGAGTCTGAACCAATTCCTGCCACAGCTTTTCTAGTTAAAATTGCGTTAGTGAACTGATTCAAAGTGTCAAATTCTTTAAAGTCAAAGTGTTTAGAAATAACATCTCTTACTTCGTCAGAAATATATTGTTTGTAGTTGTAAAAACTAGGTTTAAAGGGAGCGCTTACTTTGTATGAAAGAGCGCCAATGAGTGAAGCGGCAGTAACAGCACCTAAAGCTGAATAACCTACTGTTTTGGTGAGTATTTTGCTTTTGACAAAATTCGTAAAACTCTTTCATTTACTCATTGTGGCCACCTTTTTTCTGTGCATTTTTAATTTTTTTAGCTTTTTTGACTAAATGTGCTTTTCTTCAGATGTAAATTGCGTTGCCGGCAATAGTAATAAACATTAACACTGAACCAAGCGCTAAGGCTCACACTTGGAATTCACCTTCGTAAAGTTTGGTACCTAAAGTTGATGTGTTAGTGATTGTACGCAAAATAATAAAGTCATCGAACGAAAGAATTGCAGCAACTGTACCCGCAAAAATAATTACTGGTAACATGTACACAAAATAAGTTTTAAATCATGATTTAAATTTGTTGTAACCTAAATCTTGCGAAGCCTCGAGTAAAGAACGATTAAATTTTTCGCTGCGAGGATACATTAGAGTTACACCGTAAGGAAGTGCCATGATGGCGTGGCCAACGATTCCTCTAAATAAACCTTCACTCGTAGCAGCAAGTGATCCAAATAAAATTGAAAACACAAGTACTAAACCAATGGCAGTAATGTTGTCAGGGTTAATTAAAGGAATATTGTTAATACTTTTAACTACAGCACCGTATTTTTTGTTACGTTGTTTTCACATTGCATAAACTGTCACAAGTGAAATAGAAACCACCAAAATCGCGGTGCAAAGCGCAATAATAAAACTATTTAACAACGCTGTGTCGCGTCCGTCGGCAAACAAATTATTGTAAGCATCATTTGAAAAGGAATTAAAACTAAAACTAAGAAAGCCCTTTTCACTAGGTTTGTTGAATGAAAAAATTACTGCAAACAAAAGGGGAATGTAAGTAAAAATTAAAATCAAGTACACATATGAGTGTTTAAGAAAGGCAAAAAATCTATTCATATTTTCATCCTCTCTTGTTAAATTTTGAAATTAACTTTGGTAAGTATTGAATCAAAGCGTAGGCGCCAATGAAAATTGCCGACACAATAAGCACAAGCGCACTACCACGCGCCAAGGCAAATTTATTTGACGCTACTGAAAAATCATTAATCACTGAACCAATCATTTGGAGTTGGTTTTTATTTGGCAACAACTTGTCACTAATTACAAAGTTGGTTGCTGAAGAAAGAAAAATTAAACCAAAACCACTAATAATTGCTTTGAGTGAGTAGGGAATTACTACTTTAATTAAAGTTTGAAATTTATTGTAACCTAAGTCTTCACTTGCTTCCAAAATGTTGTTAGGCATATCACGAAACACTGAATATAAAGGCATAATCATAAATGGTAAGTTAAGGTAAGTTAAAGCCAAAACCATAAATCATTCGGCATTCAAGGTGTTTTCGTCAGCCACTATTGAGAGGAAAAAGCCTCTAATTGCATAAATACGAGCAATGGTGAAAATGATCATTGGACTAATAATCAAACTCATTCCATAAATTGGTAAGTAAGGATTTTTGCTCCGTGCAATTAAGTACGCATAAGGAAAACCAAGGAACAAGCAAATAATTGAACTTAAAATTCCAATTTTTAAACTACGTCCGATTTTTACTCAGGTTGAGTTATCTTTAACTAATGACCAAGCATCAAAATCATCATGCGCAGTAAGAGCATTAACTAAAATTAAAATAATTGGCAAGATGATGAAAAAGATTGCAATAATGGCAAAAGGAATTAATAAAGCTAAACGACGATTTAAAGCGAGTTTACTCACCAGTTTGGTGGTTTTCATCTTTAGTGTAATCTCACTTTTTGTCTTTGTGCATTAGGTGAATCGAATCGATTGTTCAGCTTAAATAAACTTTTTCGCCAACTGCAAAGTTTTTTGCAGTTTCCACATAAATTATGTGTTTTGATGATAATTGAATTTTTAAATAGTAGTAACTACCACGGTATGAAGATTCGAGAATAGTACCAAGTAAGCGGTCGTTTTGTTCACGATTTGTATCCAAAACGTCAATGTCTTCCGGACGAATCAACACATCAACTTCTTGTCCATCTGAAAATTCTCTCGCTTCGTGAATAGTTTTGTAAGTTTTATTATCAAGGAAAGTTACAGTTCCGTCAGCGTGAAAAACACCATTGAAAATATTTGAATCACCAATAAAGTTTGCAATTCACTTGTTAATTGGGTAGTCATAAATTGCTTTTGGTGTGTCATATTGTTCAATTTTTCCATCACGCACGATTGCTACTCTGTCCGAAAGTTCAAGGGCTTCGTCTTGGTCGTGGGTAACAAAAATAAAAGTAAGACCAAGTTTACGTTGGATATCTTTCAATAAAATTTGCATCTTTTGACGAATTTTGGCATCAAGTGCACTAAGAGGTTCGTCTAAAAGCAAGATGGCAGGCTCGATAACCAATGAACGAGCAAGGGCAACTCTTTGTTTCATTCCACCTGAAAGTTCGCTGATGGCTTTTTTCTCGCTACCTTCAAGACCGACTAAATGCACAATTTTTGCCACTTCATCGTTAATTTCTTGCTTAGTAAGTTTTCTAGTTAAGTATTTTTTCTCAAACTTTTCGGTTTGTAAGTTTGAATAGTATTCTCAGTATGAATATTTAAAGTCTGATTCGTCAAGTCATTTTTGACGTTTTTTGTATTGGTAGCTAGTTGGCTTGAACTTTGACATCTCTTGCAAGTATGTTTTTTGAATGACATCAAGCTTAGCCATTTCGGCTTTTGCTCTTTCTTTTCACATTGCTTGTTTTTGTTTTAATAAATCATAAAGTTCAGGAGCAATGGTTTCTTTTGGTTTTCTTTTGAGCATCAAACCATACTTAATGTTTCCTTCAACATTTAAGTGAGGAAAAAGTGCATAGTCTTGGAAAATGGTTGAAAGATCACGAGCGTGAGCTGGTAGGTCTTTAATGTCTAAACCGTTAAATTTAATTTCACCACGAGTTGCTCATTCAAAACCCGCAATCAATCTAAGAATAGTAGTTTTACCAGAACCTGAAGGTCCAAGCAAGGTAACAAATTCACCACGGTTAATTTTTAAGTCAACATGGTCAAGCACTAATTTATCATCAAATTCTTTAACAACACCTTTGAGTTCAATAATGTGTTGCGAATTAATTTTCTGCGACATATTTCTCCTTGTCTTGTAAATAACTAAAAGCAACTGCACAAGGCAATCGGTTGATTTAAAAGCAACAAAAAAATAGTTAGAATAAACTAAAAAATAAAAAATAGCTATTTCTAATTATTTTAAAGGGGGGACTCTATCAAAAATATCCTGGGTATATTCTACGGCGTAAAAATGCAACGAGGGAATTTTATCCACGTTGAAATAAGATAAGATTTGTTTTGAAATTCATTTATCTTTTTTTCAATACTTTGCAATTTTCATGTTGCAAATTATAAGACATAAAGTTTCAATATTAATAATATTTACATATAGCAATAAAGTTTTTTTGTGCATATGTTGTTGACACGAAAATTTTGTGAAATTATGTCAAAAAAGTAATAAAAAAAATGGCAGGAGTGACAGGATTCGAACCCATAACACACGGGGTTGAAGCCCGTTGTTCTACCGTTGAACTACACTCCTACGATTTACTGATAAATTATATAACAAAAAACAGAAAACTAAGTCATTAAAAAATTTACAAAAAATTTGAAATTTAGCCCTATACCATAGATATATTCTTAAAATTAACACAAAAAAACTAAGCCTTAAAATAGGTTTTCAAACTAAAAATTTAAAAAAGAATACAAAAAGGCAATTCAATTTTTTTTACTTGTGTGTTGAATGTAAAATTTACGCAAAATTAAACACATTTTCATTAAAATTTACGTTTTATGACAAAAAAGTGAAAATTTTTCATAAATTACTCGTTTTTTTTTTTTTTTTGCTAGACATCTTTCTTAAATATGATAGTAATGACATCATTATTTAATTTATGAACTTTACTATTTAAAGGAGAAAAATGTCAAATAACATTGTTAGAACCCAAGCAGTTTCAAATAAAAGCAGATTACTAAATTTACTTCTTGCCATTTTCTTTGGACAGTTAGGGATTGACAGATTTTACGTCGGAAGAGTTGGATTTGGATTAGTGAAATTATTAACACTCGGCTGCTTTGGAATTCTCTGATTGCTCGACATTTGTTTAGCTGCAGCCGGTAAAACAATTGATAAACATGGTGGCGCAGTTTCTAAATGATAGAAATAAAAAAAATAGGCTTGTCCTATTTTTTTAACATTTTTCTTCGCTTTATTTAGTCGTCTTTTTTACTAAATCTACAATATCTTGCACCGATTGAAGTTTAGTTAATTCTTCATCATTAAATGTAACTTTTAATTCATTTTCCATATCAAAAATTAATTCAGCGATATCAAGCGAATCGATTTTTAGTTCTTTCAAAGTTGAATTAGGAGTAACTTTAGCTTTTGTTTTAGTCTGAATTTTCGCAATAATTTTTTCTTCCATAAATATTCTCTCCTTTAATAGTTCTTATCTAGTTTAACAAAACGATTTTTACCATTTATATCTTTGATTATTTTACAGTCAATTATTTGTTGCCATTTGTTGCTATGCAATGGATTAATTTCCATTAAGAGTTTTGCATAAGGATTATTTGAAAAATATTTTTTGGAATTTGCAAGAATCTTTTCATAGATATCTCACCCTTTTTTTGCAGCAAACAAAGCAATTAAAGGTTCATTGTTTCTAACGCTTTCTTCCACAGTAACGTCATTTTTGTCTAAATACGGCGGATTTGCTATTATTAAGTCAAAATTTCCTTTAATCCTATGAAATAGGTTTCTATGTAAAATTTTAATTTGACGAAAACTTTTGCCAAAATTTTTGCGCGCATTGTATCTTGCTATTTTTAAAGCTTTTTTGCTAATATCCGTCATCACAACTTGTGCTTGAGGAAATTTTTTCTTCAATGAAAAACCAATAAAACCCGAACCAGTGCACAAATCAAGAATTTTTGGTTGTTTTATGTGTGGTATTGACCTTATTATTTCTGAAGCTAGATAAATAAGTTCTTCTGTTTCATATCGAGGAATTAACACGTTTTGATTAACTTTGATTTTGACGTCAGTATAATCTATAAAACCAATGATGTGCTGAATTGGTTTGTTTTGAGCTAATAGTTTTAGTTCTCTTTGACTAACTGTTAAGGGCAAATCATATTTTGCTTTTTCCTTTAATAAAAGTTCTTTGGATTCTTTTAATTTAGATAAGTCCAGCTTCTTTAATTTTTTGATTTTGTTCTTCCGTAAGTAACGCATCAATGATGTTTTGTAATTTTCCTTCCATTACTTGTTTAAGTGATGTTGAATAACCGATTCTGTGATCAGTGACACGATCTTGAGGATAGTTATAAGTTCTAATTTTTTCGCTACGATCACCTTGACCTGCTAATTTACGATAACCGGCTTCCTCTTCGTTTTTCTTAGCCATTTCAAGATCGTAAAGTTTAGATTTTAACACCGTCATTGCCGTTTCTCGGTTCGCAATTTGACTACGTTCATCCTGTGAAGTAACAACAATCCCAGTTGGAATGTGTGTAATTCTCACAGCTGAGTCAGTTGTATTAACTGACTGACCACCAGCTCCACTAGAGCGATAAGTATCAATTTTTATGTCATTTGGTTTGATTTCAATGTCGACTGTATCATCGATTTCAGGAATCACAGTTACTGTCGATGTGGAAGTATGAATTCGACCGGAACTTTCAGTAACAGGAACACGTTGCACACGGTGAACACCGCTCTCAAATTTCAATTTTGAATAAGCATTTTCACCCTTAATCGAAAATATGATTTGACTAAAGCCACCGGCGCTAGCAGCTGACGTTGAAACCACTTTAACTTTAAAACCTAATTCATCACAATATTTTGAATACATTCTGAATAAGTCACCGGCGAAAATGTTAGCCTCATCACCACCTGCGGCCCCTCTAATTTCGACAATTACATTTTTGTCATCATTTTCATCTTTAGGTAGAATTAAAATTTTTAATTCTTGTTCTAGAGTTTCAATTTTGACTTGATTTTCCTCTAGAATAGTTTTAGCAAACAATACTTCCTCTTCGTTTTTTGAAGAGAGCATCTCTTTTGCAGTCTCAATATCATTTAAAATCGCTTCATATTCATTAAATTTCAAGGTAATTTCTTTGATTTTGTTAATTTCTTTATTAATGCGAGCATACTCTTTGATGTTATTAATCACGCTCTCTTCATTTAATTTTTCGTTTAAACGATTATACGAATTACGAATGTCTAATAAAGAGTTATATATTGTTTTTTCCATAGTTTATATTATATATAAGGACTTAGCTTTAAAGTTGGCAACTTTAGCGAATTCACTCATTGGTGTCTAAGTTAAAAATTTGACTTGGTTTGTCGCTGTGCGTGCAATCAAAAGAATAAACATTATTAATAAAAGGAAAAGTTTTTTGAGCTTCATTTAAATGAATTGGAGCTGACCCCGAAATATTGGCGCTTGAAACATACATTGGACCATTTTTGATTAAAAATTGACACAATTTTTCGCAGTTTGGCATTCGAAATCCTTGGTTATTCACAATTATTGAATATGCGCCTGGCCAATGCTTTTGTGCTCACTCTGTAGCGTTTTGATTTCATTGCGGAAAAATTTGTGCTTGTGCTAGCGAACCAACTAAAATCATTATTTTCTTTTCTAAGGGGCGGTGTTTGGCTTCATATAATAAAGTTAAAGTTTGTGAGTTAACCGGCCCACCAATACCGCAAACTGTGTCAGTATCGCAAATAAAAATCGAGTCTCATTTATTCATTTTTGTTTCCTTTGTGTTTAAAGCAATAAAAAACATATCTCTTCGATATGTTCTCAATTAATTATTCACTTTGTGAACGTGCATCAAGACTTTTGTACCCTTCAACTTTTTCACCCTTGTAATATCCACATGAGTAGCAAACAGTGTGTTGTTGAATCATTTGTGAACATTGTTTACATGAGATTAAGTTTTGTACTGGTAAGCTATCGTGTGTACGTCTTTTACGTTTACGTTGCTTAGATGTCTTACGTTTTGGAACTATAGCCATACTTTCTCCTTCTCTAAAATTGAAAAGTATCAAAATGTTTGTTGCTTATCAAAATATGTTTATGTATTATAGAGCAAAATTAAAAAATAGTTATTAAAAACTATAAAACTTTCCGCTCGCCTTTAATATGACAAATTTTACCTAAAAATTGCAAAATCAAAAAGAAAGAACTACGTTGATAATTTAGTCAGTTACTTCAATAATACTATTTTATAGCGTTATTTAAAGAATTCGTCCCTTTAAGAAAATCAAAAAGAATTTTTTATTGAGTATAATTCATTAAATTTGAGGTGAACTAAGTTATGAAAAAAAATAATTCTAAACGATGAATAATTGGGAGCGCTGTTGTCGGTTTAGTCGGAATCACGGCTTTAGTAGGTTATTTCGCATTCAAACCTAATCAGACAGTTATTACTTCTGCGCCACAAAGAAACATAATAGTGGAAGCACCATCAGAACAAGTTTTTGATGAGAAACTCGAACGGGTTTTTACACCATTTGAAGATACACTTGAACTCAACACCTTGCCTGATCCTATGACTGTTTCGCCAAGTGATTTTTTAAAGCTAGACATAGAAACAATTAGAAAAGATAACTTGCTTTCTAATCAAGTAGAAAAACTAATTTCAAGCCTTAATGAGCAACCAGAAAAATGATTAGCAGAACAAAATTTTCTTGAGAATCCTAACGAATATCAATTAACTTATATTGATCCTCTTTTTGGAATTAAATTTGTTGAATATGCTTATGGCATAGGTGTAAAAACTGAATTTGATGTTGAGCAGTCGCAACTAAAACTTGTACGTGCACCAAGATTTACCCTTGGAAAAAATGGCTTAGCATTATTGGCAAATCACTTTTTAGCAAAACAAAGTTTTGGTCCCGAAATTGCCTTTCTAGGTACTATTAACATTAATAACGCTAACCAAAAACAAAAAAAGGTCTTGATTGAATATTTCCCTGAATCAAACAGTATTAATGTAAATATGGCAGCATGATCGGAAAAAGGGTTTTCTTTGCGCGAAAAAGTACAAATTGCTCAAGAAATGCTTTTTAGTACTTATATGAAACATTGAACAAACACTTATGTTTCAAATCTCGATTACAACCAAGAATTTACAGCGTTGGCTGCTGATGGGCGCAAACACAGTACTTCAAAAACAGATAATTATTTATCCACTTTTGTGAATGATTTTAAAACACTTTTAAATTTTAGCGATTCGAGCCAAACTGATTTTGTTATTGAAGAGCTTGATGGCAAAGAAGTATTTAATAACAAAGAAGTCAATGTCGCGAATTTCATTGGCAAAGCCAAGATAAAAACGAGCGATTTATTCATCTTAGCAAATTCTACCAACTTAACTGAAGTAAATAAACTTAGAGAAGAACTTAAGAAAATTCAAAATCAAAATTACATCGTAGGTTTTTTACCATATTTAAAGCCTAATGATCTTTTACCAAACACCTCGTCCGCTCCGTGATACGTTGAAAGTTTTTACAACGAAATTCAAGACGGTTATAGTCAAACGTTTTTAAATTTTGTTTATTTTTATTATTTATTTTCCGAATTAGTAGGTCGAGAGTGAAGGAAATATGCTTTCGTTCCCTATTACAAATGAGACGAAACTAGAGGCAAGAGCAAAATTCACGGCAATTACATTAGTGAAACAAATTTTTATGGTTCATTTTACAAAAAAAATGAACCATTGTTGCAGTTTGTTCCAATTCGCAGCGCTTTTGCCCAAGATTGGTTCAGAACTACTAGCAATTTAAATCTTAATGATCCAAAAGCCCACACAGTTGATAGAGCTTTCTCAAATGACATTTGGTTAGACCTTAATTCAGATCAACCTAGTTATTTAAAATTTTACAAATTATTCTTAAACACAATGGGATACGGAAAATTGATTACACAAATTGGTTCAACTACACATCAAAAATTTGTGGAAAATAATGAATTATCTAAGAAATATTTAAAAGCAATTGACAAAATTAAATTAGCCAATAATTACAAAAAAATAATTGGTTTTTTACCAAATTTAGATTACACAGGTTGAGTTTTTGTTAACGGTGAAACTAAAAAAGTTGCCAAAATCAAATATTTACCTTTTAGTAATTTTAACGGCTTAAACAAACCAGCCACTAATTTAAGTAATTTTGAAATTATGACGCCAAGTTCTGTTTTAAGTGAACTTAGTAATGGACAACAAACCAAAAAACTTGCGCCATATGTAACAGAAAATTTTGATCTTAATTTACTTACCCGCACTGATACCAAAATGGCCTTGTGAAAAGACCTAAACCAAAATAATTTAGTTGAAGACAACGAGTTAATTTATGACTTTGCCGCTAATTTCAATTCTTTTGCGCCAACTAATCCTTTGCCTCAGCGTACAATTTTGGATAGCAGCAATACTTTTATGAACCAGTTGACACCACTACAATCTGTTTGGACAGTAAAAGCTATTCCAAATGACCAGAGTACAACTTACACTTTAAGCTGAAAAAATGAGAAATTAACTTCAAATTAAGCGACTTGTTTTACAAATATTCTTATAATATAGGCTTATTGCTTAACTAAAGATAATTTCGCTTCTTTTTTTATTTAAATTCGTAGCAATTTTTCAAAAGAAAAATGGAGGTAAATATGAAGAAAAAAATTAAATTATGACCATTTCTTGCTGCTCCCATCAGTGCACTTTCGCTTGTTTCTGCTAGCTGTAATGTTTTCTCCTCAACTGAAGCAAGTAATCAGGAAGTTCTAGCTGATGGGCTTGTCAAAGCATTTGAAAATAAACTCCAACTTAATAAAGTTGTTGATGATTATAAACTAAATTCAAGTGACTTTTTGCCACTTAATTTAGAGGACATTGAACACGAAAATATTCTTAGCAGTGAAACCAAGCAACTTATTAACAAACTTAATCAAGACCCACGTAACTGATTAAAGTTAGGTAAGGTTGAATATTCTGAAAATAATTTCGCCGTGACTTACACCGACCCAATTTTCAAAATTAAATGAGTTGATCATGTTTACCGTGTGCGCACAGAACGCCAAGCTGATGGCAGTGTAAAAAACGTTGCTTACTATGCGCTAGGTTTTTCGGGATTAATTTTGCTTGCGAACTATTTTTATGCGCTTCAACCTTTTGGACCAGAAATTGTTTTTCTTAATCTGGTAAATGTGAACTATCCTTATGCTTTTACCCCAAATGTTGCAGGATTGTATTTACCTGCGATGCAAGTGATTAATCTCGACGCAACTACTTTTACAGAAAAAACTTTTTCACTCAAGCAAAAAGTAATTGGACTACACTCTACACTTTACCACGAATACACTCACCACTGATCTAATTCTTATGTGGAAATTGGTGACCTCCAAGATAAAACTGTGGCCGCCAACACTACGTTTGAATATAACGACTTAGCTAGCGCTACTGCGCAAAACGTCAAAGTTAGCAAATCATACTTTTACAAAGACTTCTTTGACAAATTCAAAACATATTTACACTACGATGATTCAACTGGTTATGACCCCACCTACATTGAACGAGCCAACGGTAAGATAGCGCGTTATGGTAACTTTGATGTCACCAACGACAACTTTATTGGTAATGCCCGTGTGTCAACTAGCGACATTTTTGCTTTAGCTAATACCACCGACTTTGCTACTTACAAAGAAATTTACCAACGTTTGGATGCGATTGCGGAAACTAATGCTGATGGTGAAAAAGAAATTACTTTTACACCATCAGATGATTTAGAAACTGAAATCGACACTTTTTTTGGGCCAGCACCAGTTAAAGTAAAGTCACTAATAATTGGGAAAGCCAAACTTGATTCTTTGAAATATTACTATTCATTCGAAGAATTAATTCCTCGTGAATGACAAAAATATTCTTACATCCCAATTTACTACGATGCTACTGACACTAACATTAACTGAAACAACAAGGAAGGCAGCACGTATAAACCTTACCAAAACTTCTATGTGTCAGGATATGTTCAACCTTCACCTAATAACAACGGGTTTGAATATTTATATACCAACAACACTTTCGTTACCGACTGGGGACGTACCTACCCACTAGCAGCTACTAGCGAACATACCGCTGATCCTAACACACGTATTTTTGCTAATGATGTGTGAATTCCAGTGGCCGCTGATCAAGAACCTACTTACCGCAAGTTTTATCGTTTGTTCCTCGAAACTATGGGTTACGGTAAAGTGATTGCGCAACTAAAATCTAAAGCTGACTTCAAAGTCGCTAACAAAACCACCATTGCTTCTGGTTATACTGCTGACTATACACCTAGCATAGTGAGCCAGCTGCGTTTCACTGGTTACCTTGATGGCACTGATTACAGCGGGTTTGTCTTTAAAGAAGCAGATAACAAGAAAACTACTGTCAAAATTAATTATTTACCATTTGTCAACTTCCGCGGTCTTCAAACGCCGGCAAATACCTTTGCGCCCCACGCTAGTTTGCAAACTTTATTGCCAAGCGATGTTTTATCTAATGGTCGAGATTTTGAAGTTAAAAAAGTTGCAACTTATGTGACAGACTACTTCGACCGCAGCAAAATTAAAACTGATGCCCAAATTTACTTGTGGAAAGATACCAACAACAACCAAATTGCTGAAGACAACGAATTGATTAGCGAGCTTAGCGATACCTATAATTCCTTCACACCAACATCACCATTGCCTGCACGACCACTGACTAATTCTGACCGCAACTTATGAATTACTGATGAAAGCGAATACAACTACGAATTTATTACACGCAAAACTCCTAACAACACTTACACCTTGTGGTGAAAAGACAATCTCATAAGCTAAAACACAAGTTCTTAACATTTTGCTTTTAGGCAAAATGTTTTTTCATACTAACTTTTAAATTGCATTTAATATAATAGAACTGCGTTATGAACAAGCATGAACACAGCACGACCGTGCCGGCAGTGCAACCAAAAACACGTAATCAAACGCCACGGCAAGGTCAAATTATTAATGTGCAAGCTTATAAATATGATGGTCTGCTTTATCGCCAGTGAAATGGTGTTAAAGTCTTACGCAATACCGATGACCACTATGTCTTATTTATGTACCGCACAAAGATTGCTGAAGCCCACAAACGTAATTGACTTTATCTTGACCCTGTGCTTTGGTTTCTTCCTAAACAAGAAATGGCTAATGCGTTAGTCTTACTTAAGAGAAACCAAAAATATATCTATACTAACATTGCTTCAGCACCACTTTTTGAAGATAATACACTCAAATTTATTGACTTCGACATTGATATTAAAAAGTATCCGGGCAAACAACTCGAAATCATTGATGGTGAAGAATTTGTGGAGAACACAAAAAAATATTGCTATCCTCCCGCTTTACTTAAACTCCTAAGCAAGGCACTTGACCAAGTAATCAAACACAATGTGAATAACGAATATTATTACAATGATTTAGTGATTGATTATTACGTTGAATTAGCTAAGAAAGATAAATTGTTTCCCCTACAACATAAACATCACGCGCAACGTCGTGTCAAAACGATTAGAAAACGAGATTATAAAGTTAAAAAACGTTGGTGATAAACACTCGCAAGGGTGTTTTTTTATTTCCCGAAAACTTCCCATTTCACAAGTTCTCGCATTTTTTAGTTTTCAATAAGTGCGTAACAAGATACGCAGAAAGAATTTAGAACAAAACATTGATGCAAGTGATCCGGAAAATTAATAAATGGTGAAGTAAACTCTGATTAATGCTAGTGTGCTTATGCACATTTGTTTTTAGCTCGTGTGAAATCAGAACTCTAAAACAAGATTTAACCGAAAAAGTAACTTCCTCACTCACAGACACATTAAATCACAACATCAACTTTTGACCTCAAACTAAAAAAACTTTCGAACCACAAACACCGCAAAATAGTCTTTTTGAAATGAACAACTTTTATTTTCCCGGTAGTGTGACTTATGCAAATAAACAAATTAAATTTGTTGCTGAAGATCACTTTGACAACATAAAAATTACTAGTGATGATTTGTTACAAACTACAGTTAAGCTAAATACAAAGTTGCCAACAGCAAAAGATTATGACATCCCTGATATTACAAAAGTTGAACTTCCTACTTTTGTGTATTTTTCGCAATTTGTACAAAAAATTGACGAATTTACTGGCATTAAAACGAATCAATTAACAAATCATCAACGAAGAAATGTTTTCCGGAATTTACGAAATTTGTTGGCACAAAACACTTTTATCCAAGCATTGGAACAAAAATCAGGTTTTGCTAGTCAAAAAGTAGAACTTTGAAAACAAAATTTTGCTCAGCACATCATTGACACAACTGCTGAGTTCAAAAGTTTTGGCAGACTTAAGTCAGCACAGCACGCAAAAAGAACAATTTTTGATTTTGAAGAGATTACTGCATACGAACAAGATGCACCGCAATTTGAGTTAGATCCAAAACTAAAAACGTGAAGTCAGCTTTGACGAATTAATCAAAACTTCATTTTTGAAAATAGACATCTTTCTCCTTATTATCTTTTTCATTTTAACTTTGTCAATAGTTTTGATCACAAAAAATACGCGCTTGAACCTGATGTTGTAGACTATCTTATTGCTAATTTTTTAGCTATGTGAAAACTGGAAGTTTTGCAACTGAAAATTTTGTCTACTTACATCAAATTTGTTAATTTATTTTACGACTACAACGTCAAAACTGACTCAACGTTTATATCTTATTCACAATTCCAAATTATTCAAGATTTAGCTCGATTTGCGCTTGAATATCTCAATGGGCAAAACCTGCTAAATTTTTCAATAAAACTTGATAACAAGACAATAGCTGTACAAATTTTTCCAGGTGGCAAGCATTATCGTTATGAGACTGACTTTAGAAATTTTTACATTTGGGTTTGAAATTTAACAAAAAATTGCATCATTCCGTTTTTAACGCTTAAGTTCAACAGTGTTGCTGAACAAATGTTTAAAAACTTTCCTATTGTTCAATCAAATATTGTTCTTGAATGAATTTTGAAAACTACTAATTTAAAAAACAATGGCACATTCTGACAAACAAATGCTGAATTTAATAAACAAAACGAATTATTAAGACAACAGTTTTATGCCAAGTTGAATTAAAAGAAAGGAGCTTTTATGAATAAAGTATTACTAACAGGAAAAATTGTATCAGACAAATTTTATGAAACCACATATAACAAAGGCACTGTTCTTAAATTTATTTTAAATGTTGCAAATAATTACTATTTAAAAAATAATAACAATGTTGAAATCACATTATTTGGTAATTTAGCAAATAGATTTAAAGCCAAAGCAATAGAAAACGATGAAATAGAGGTTTTAGCAGGACTTAAGTCCACAAGTTATGTTAACGCAGACAATGTACGAAAATATTTTTATGAAATTGTTGCTAAGGACATAATTTTTTCAAAAGATCACATTCCAAATAAATATTCACTTAAACAAGAAGAAAATCTGCCAAAAGAGAACGTGAACCTATTAAAAAATGAAACAAATTCAACTAATGAAACTGTGACAGTTGAATCTAATTTCAAGCTGCCAAGTCTTGATGAAACTGTGGCTCAAGAAAGTGAGAGTAAGTAAATGCGTGCATATGCTTTAGCGTCATCAGTTGCTAAAGAACAAGCAATTAAAACAAACATCAATGCAATTTTTTCTAAAACTCAAGAATATATCAATATTGTTTTAGGTTCGATTGCAGGCGTGCTTGTTGTTGTAATCGCAATTATTGCGGCTTGAGCTTTCTTTAAAGCAGGAAAAACAGATAGCGAAGAAGAAAGACAAGGACAACTTCGAAAAATTAAATGAATTGGTATCTTCTTTATTGCCGTCATTATAATTTGAGCAATTTCACCAGCCGTAATTGCATTATTACAATCCACTTGAGGTGTAAGTACCCCAAAACCAACGAGGTAGTTAAGTGTTTGAGTGACTTTTAAAATTGCTTGGCAACACCATTGCATCTTTGTTAAACACAATGTTTCAAGATGCAATACTAAAAGTCGGTTATAGCACTTTTATGATTGGTTACATTCCGTTAGTGTTAATTCCTTTAATCTTAATTGGTTTTATCGTCGCAGCGTTCAAAATTGTTGCAATTGGTTTACCACAATATTTGTTATTTGGAATTGATCTTAACGGAAAATTTAGTTTTGAAAATCTGCCATCAATGTTCAAACGATTAACGGTAGTAGCTTTGCTAGTGTTTGTGGTTTTATTTCTTTTCAGTGCGGTACGTTTGCATTTTTACAACGAATTAAAGGAACAAAATCCGATTAAGATAGCACTGAAAAATTCTGTTTTTGCCACGGTTTGAATTCTGGCGTTGCCTATTTCAATTTATCTATTGAATATTTTGGTGTCATTACTTTTAAATCTCGTGCTGGCAAAACAAGAATTTAACACGAGCGCATTAATTTTTAACACTTTGTATGATAAAAACGCGTTAACAACGCATATTTCTGCTGAAAATTGAACACTTTTTCAAAATAATAACTACCAAATACCTATTAGTGGATACGCATCGCTTCCTGATGGGGAAGCCATCAAACTTGTTTTTTTAGGTGGTTTAATTGCAATTCCAAGTTTTGTAATTTTGTTAAAGGGACTTCTAACCTTAGTTCAAAAAACATTTCAACTTTTCTTTTTATTCATTATTGCTCCATTTGTTGCTTCTAGCGCAATTGGCGATGATGCAAACAAGTTAAAAAGATGACAAAGAATGTTTCTTACAAAGACATTAGTAATCACAGCTTTTTTGCTAGGGTTCGAAATTTACTTTTCATTTGCAAACCTTTCTTACACTTGAATCAACAAAAGTTATTCAAATGACTTTTGACTCCGTTATGCTTTGGCGTGAGGTTTAATTGTTGGCGGACTTAAAGCGACAACAATGTTAAATGCTGAAGTTGCCTTACTACTAAACGAACATTCGAAAATAAAATCGACAATTTTTGAAACAAAAACCGTTTTTAGTAATGCTTGAAGTATGGGTTTTAAACATTGAAACGATGACCAAGATAACTTTAGTATACAATCACAAACTAAAATAAATGCAAGCGATGAAAATAGTAAAACTAATAAGTGAACCGCACGTTTTAACAGAAATAATTTAAAAACATTCAGACAACCACTGTCTCTTGCTAATAATTCAGTCATAAAACAATTTGTTAATACTGAAAATCAAAAAGTAATTTCAAATGTTAATAGATATCAACTTTTAGTTGAAAGATTAAAAAACAATAGTCCTCAAACCAAACAAATCATTAATTTAAAACAAATTACCAAAACAAATCAGACAACAAATTACGCGAATGAAAACAAAGAATCGGCAGCAAAATTTGTGGAACTTATGAATAGGCAAAAAGATTTAAATACGCTGCTTCAAAATAAAATCTCTAGCAAAAAAGAGTTTAAGAAAAAAGAAGCACATGAGAGTAGAGAAGCAGAAAAAACTTTTGCGCATATTTTTGCCAAAAACATTAATCAAGCAAAAATTGTTCAAAAAACTTTAGAAAAACTCCAACATAAAACTTTGCAAAATAACTCTAAGGATTCATCAACAGTTTTAAAGGAATAAGATGTTACAACCAAAAAATATAAAAAAGACCAAAAGTAAAATTTTTAAGAACTTAACAATTTTAGACTTTGTTATTTTGCTGGTAATTGTCATTTTTTCTTTACTTGTTCCTACTTCACTTGTGCCAAAAACTGCTCCTGTTTACCTGAAACCTTTGCTAATGGCTCTTCTTTTTGGTGTAAGTAGTATTTTGCTAATTAAAATAAAAAAATACGACCAAAGAGTTTATATGTTTCTTTTTAGAATGCTTTGTTATTCAGCTAAAAGAAAGTCTTTTGGTTCCATAAAAAATCCAACTGAAACATTAATTCCTTATGCTGAAATTCTTGAAAACACTTTCGTAAAGACGAAAGCACTAAAAGGCGGAACTAGATACTTTTCTGTTATCAAATTTAAAGGCAAAATCCCCTGAAGTGAAGAAAAAGCAGATCAAATTTCATTCTTGAACAAATTCATTGAAATTTTAGACGGCACGAGATTGCAAATTTCTTTTATAAGGCAACGAGAGTTACGTGATTATTCGAAAAATTTTTTAAATTTGCAACTGCATAAAAACCAGAAATTTGACTATTTAGAACAAAAAAATAGTTCATTGGAAGTTATGCAGAATTACACAAAACTTTATGAAGAAAAATTTGCGGACTTCGATACTTTAGATAGTCAATTTTACGTAGACACTTACTATCTTGTAATTTATGAAAAAAGTATTTAAGAGTTAATAAAAACAATTGAATACATAAACGGAAA